>DMNE01000479.1 GCA_003453735.1 Nitrospiraceae bacterium
ATCCTGCCCTGCAGCCAGTACTGAGCCTTCCTGCGCAGCCGCTGAGCTCCGTAAAACCCCTTAGGGATGCCGAGTTTGGCCAGATGCTCAAACACCATCGTCTGGCAGTTGTATCGCACGGCCAGCCCTACGATAGCCGCGGAACACCTGTGGGCTATCTCTTTGGTGAGGTGGTTAATGATTCTCCAGTCGTTGGCGCAGAAGCGTTCTCCTTCTGGGATGAGGCACCCATTTACAGGGCACCCACTCATAGGTTGATAACATTATACAGGATATATTAACATTTGTATATTCTGCTGGACGCCTAACTCCACCCTGACATTCTGCCCAGGATCGAGAATGCGGCGCCCATGACTGTTCAAACACTGGAGTCGGCTCGTTCGGTTTTAAATTCAAGGAAAAGGCCGACCTATTTCCAAATCTTGGTGGCGCGGGCAACTATACGTATTCTTCGCCACTAAGCACCACATTTGGAGCGAATTCGAAGAACAACTTTATAGCATTGGCAAAAAAAAGGAAAGTGACTTCGCCCTGAACACTTCTGTTATGACCATTTAAGAATCCTGATCACATTCGCGAAAATAAACATAAATGAAATAGACAACATGGAAATTCTGTATTATAATTTAGAAAGGGTGCTTCTCGCTGTATTGGTTCACATCAGCAAGAAGCGAATTTTATCAGTCACGGTTTTAAATTAAAAGTTAGATGAAAGAAGGTTTGAGCTTATGAATAGGGGCAAAATAAGGGTCTCTCTGGTCGCACTCCTGGTAAGCCTTTCCCTGTTACTTGTTCTAGGTACGGCAAAGGACTCGTCAGCGGAAAACTCGCTGACGGAGCAGGAGCTTGATAACCTCCTCGCTCCCATCGCGCTTTACCCGGACCCCTTGCTGTCTCAGTTGTTGCCAGCCTCGACGTACCCGGAAGAGGTTGCCGATGCGGCAGGCTGGCTGAGAAGCGGTGGTGACCCATCGCGTATTGATGAGCAGAATTGGGATGAGAATGTCCGCGCAATTGCTCACTACCCAACGGTTCTTTATATGATGGCTGATGATATGGATTGGACTGCCAGCGTTGGAGACGCTTTTCTGAATCAGCCGGAAGATGTGACAAATTCGATCCAGCGTCTGAGGTGGCAAGCACAAAGCCTTGGGAATCTGGTCAGTAACGATCAACAGACTGTTACCATCGACGGAGCTTATATTCAGATCGATCCGGCCCAGCCTCAATATATATATGTCCCTCAGTACGACCCATCAGTCATATACGTTCAAAGTTGGACTCAGGGCATTTCTCCTTTCATTACCTTTGGCCTTGGGCTGGCGATCGGAAGCTGGCTGGACTTGGACTTTGACTGGCGTCACCACCACGTGTTCTATCACGGATGGAACCGCCCTGGATGGGTCGATCATGCAAGGCCCTATGTTCACATAACGAATGTTTATGTGCAAAGGAGCAGACCTTACATCAATCAGACATGGAGGCATAACCCAGCACATGGTGATCCAGATAGGTATTGGGCGTCACGACCCGGCGGGGCTCCCCCTGGCAGGTATCCGCACACTCGTGAAGTCAGGGGGAGGACGCCGGCTGGACCTCCGGGAGGCATGTTCGTCCCTGGTACCAATACCCAGCAATTCAGCAATCGCGGGAAGGAAAGCCTTCGCACTGTTAGTCCGCGGCCGGTATCTCAGGCTCCTGCTGTTAGCCCGCGGCCGGTATCTCAGGCTCCTGCTGTTAGCCCGCGGCCGGTACCTCAGGCTCCTGCCGTCAGCTCCCGGCCTGCACCTCCTCAGGCTCCAACTGTCTTTGGTGGTTACAGGGGATCCAGTGAGGTCAAAACGCAGAGCATGCGTGGTCAGGCTAGCCGCCAGAGCGCTGTAGGAAGTCACACTCCGCCAGCTCCAGTAAACAGGGGCGGCGGACCTACCAGCAGTGGGGCACCCAGTGGCGGCAGACACCGGTAACGGGAGTAAACTCGCTTAAAGAGCTTCCTGCAACGAGGAATATGATTGAATAATGAAAGGAAGGACACTATGAAGACAATTTCAGATGACTCCGTATTTCGTTCAGCACGGAGGACAGTTTTTGTCGCTGCGCTTTTGGCGGTTACAACCTTGGTCGCTGTGTGGAACGTGCTGGGGGCTGGTGCAGCGTCCCAGCGATACTTTGCCTCGCCAGAAGACGCCCTGAAGGCCCTGGTTGAAGCTGTGAAATCAAAAGACGCGGCCGAACTGGATCAGATATTCGGGCCTGCCAGAAAAGAGCTTCTCNNGACCTCGTCAAAGAGAATGATTCAACGGTGATCCTTCACGTAGGCAATGAAAACTGGCCCTTTCCGATTCCGATTGTAAGAAAGGATAACCAGTGGTTTTTTGATACTGAAGCAGGTAAGGAAGAGATTCTAAGCCGGCGCATTGGGGAAAACGAGCTCACCGCCATACTGGTTTGTCGCACGTACGTGAAAGCGCAGCGAGAATATGAGTTAAAGGATTGGGAGGACAGTGGAGTTCTTGCCTATGCACAGAAATTGCGAAGCGATCCTGGCAGGAAGAACGGTCTTTTCTGGAGGACGAAGCCGGGAGAAGAAGAGAGTCCCCTCGGGGAGTTCGTTGCACAGGCTTGGAAGGAGGGATATAGGGGGGAAAAGGCCGCCTTCCGGGAAGAGCCGACACCGTTTCACGGTTACTATTTTAGAATCCTAACGAGACAGGGAAAGAATGCGCCAGGGGGAAAATATAATTACGTCATTAACGGCAATATGGTCGCAGGTTTCGCCCTCGTCGCATTTCCTGCAAATTGGGGGAGATCAGGTGTCATGACCTTTATTGTCAATCAGCAGGGAAAAGTCTATCAGAAAAATCTTGGGCCGGAGACAACCAAGATCGCGCAAGAGATGAAATCGTATAATTCTGACGGGACCTGGACCCTTGTTAAGGAATGATGAATCTTGTACTAATGCACGATAACTCAGGAGAGGGGGAGCAGGATGGCTTCAACATCGCGGCCTATCGATAAGTGAGTACTCCGTTACTATGAATCGTGTATCAGCGCTGGTTTTCTTTGTGATGTAATATGCGCATAAAGACATGTCATCGAGATCGTCAGTTCACAACTCTGGTGCGCGCTCAATTTTCTTTTTTGAGTTTATTAATCATCTGCTCTGCATCAATAAACTTGCTAAGATTTGCTACGCGCTAATTTGATCAGAACATCTGATTTCTTTTCTCCCTTCTCATAAAGAGTCCAGGTCTGACTGAAGCTATCCTTGTTGTCGAAAGAAAACTTGAGGGCATGCATATGTGTTTCTCTCACTGAGGAAAGGTTGGGACTCTTTTCGGATAGGATAAACGTCATATCCTTGTCGCCGGGATTCATGAGCTCCATATGGGGCTGATTTCCCAGCGAACAGTAGTGGGTCATGACTAACTTTCCGTTAAAATCATAATATACCGTGACCATCTCATGGGGTTGTCCCACAAAAAGCCGCTCCACGATGGCGTTTCCTGCCGAGGTAAGTTCATAGGTGGCCTTGATCGTCTCCATTCCCTTCCCCATGTCAGCCTTTCCTTCCCAGACACCTGCCAGTTCCTTCATCCTTTCAAAGTCCTTGGAGTGAGTGACGGCACCCATCTGGTGTTCTCCAGAATGCGCTGCCAAGGGACCGAGCACCAGTCCCAATAGAGTTATGAGGGTTAATGACATTAGTCGTTTCATTTTGCTACCTCCTTTGCATTCTGATTGATTTGTGATAGTGCCGACTTGTTCTTATGTCCAAGTTTATCACATCAATCGTTCCAGTGGAATAGATAGTAGTATGTATGTAAGACAAACATTCTCTTACATCCTCTCCTAATTTGAAACAGACAGGCTTCCAACTATACACGGCGACTTAAATAATGGCGCACAATTGCCTTAATTGTTTGTTAACTTTTGTCCATAGGTCAAAGCGTTCACATACAGCATCCACAAGGATATCCAGTGATGCGAAGGACTGATTATACGTTGCTAATCGACGCGTCAGTTTCCAGACGCGTTCAATCGGATTGAGATCGGGACTGTACGGAGGCAGAAAGAGTAACGTGGTAGCTCAGTTTTTTCTCCAACCAGGGCTGTAACACACGAGCATGGTGGTATTTGGCGTTATCCAAGATTGCCGCCATGCGTTTGCCGCGACACCGGTTTCTGAGTAAGAGATGGAGAAACGCTTCAAAAGTTATGGCGTTGAACTGTGGCCTTATAAGAGTACAGACTACTGGTTGCGGGTTTTGCATATCCCGATTGGGGAAATGTTAAGCAAAAAAGTAGAATCGGAAGGAAGAACACATTTTAAACGGGGGGGGTATAGATTTTAGGCCATGGCCGTCCTATTTTACTGGAAAATAGACATGCGTATCTCTTGTGTACTCGCCGAACAGAAAATGCTGGATTGAAAGTTGATTTAACCCGAGCAAAAGTGTCGTAGGTTAATCATTGTGTAGGCTAATGTTTTGAACGCATAGTGCAATTTACTGATGCGCTCGAAACGAAGGAGCAAGCGCCGAAATTTATCTTCCCAGGCAAACACACGCTCGATGGTATTGAACCGCTCTTCAAAAATTGCTCGATCAAATAGCTGTTTGCGGCCTCGCTTGGTGGTTTTTCTACCCCGTGGATTCTCATGAATATTAGGGATCATTCCACGGTTGAAGATGGCCTTTCGGTTCACTCGGCAGTCATAAGCACCGTCTAGGCTGATGATTGTTCCCTGAAGATCGATACCTATCGCAGTGGACATGCGCATTACCTCAGGTAACGCTTCACGTAATAAGGGTGACTCATTTTTATTGCCAGGGGCAGAAATAAATGGCGCGATAATATTGCAAAGACGATCACAGAAGTTGACAACCTTGTCGCCTTTCATCTTTTTATGCCCATTGAAACCGATGTTGTCTCCTCCTTTTTTTGCAGCTGTCGTTGCGCCGTCTCCGTGGAGGATGCTGGTGTCAAGGAGCTTGTTTTTATGCAGTTGCCAAACCGACCCTCCAAAGATGGCAGCAAAACATCCATGCGCTTCCCAAAATCGGAAAAATCTGTAAATGCGAGTGTAGTGGATCTCCGGATGGCCTTCTTTGTCTCTTTCAATGGGAAGCTCTTTCCACTGACACCCCATGTGCAGCAATTTCAAAATGTAATTGAATATCACATAAAGGGCTAGCTTCGGCGCTGGACCTCTGCTGCCTACGCAGAGATAAGGGAAGACAAATTGCATGAACTGCTCAAGGCTCAATTTCGTTGGAATCGTTTGCCACTGTTGAGATTTATCCATTTTGATCTCCAAAATAATGGGATTTTAGACCGTCCGGTGCTTAATATCAGAAATCTAAGTTTAACGAGGGGTTAAGACAAAATCAACAGCGGCGAAAAACCCGCAACCAGTAGATGTATAAATCAATAGGTTAAAGT
>DMNE01000303.1:0-973 GCA_003453735.1 Nitrospiraceae bacterium
GAGTTTCAGAAACTGCCGGAGTTACTGCCGCCGGATCAGTGGAAGCAAAAACACTGACAGACAAAACTATCAGTAACAGGAAAACTGATGCTAGAATAACAAATTTAGAAAGTCGGTGTGATGTGGCCACATTCAAATCCTCCTCCTTCTTCATATATATTATTTATCTATTCAGATAAATCTTGCAGCTTGCGGAAACATCCCGCTAAATTTTCAATTTGTAACATATCAGCAGCATTTTGCAAAAAACTTTATTCATCTTTCTTGATTATACTCTTCGCCGTATCAAAAATCCCCGCCTCGGCAAAGGTGATCGCCGTCATGGCACGTTCAAGTTTTTCGGCAAACGCCTCCTTTATCTTTACGACCAGAAGGTCTATGTCTGCAGGTTTCCGTATAAAATCAAAACTACCGAGCTGCCTCGCCGCCTCTTCGTCCTTATCCGTGCCGTGCCCCGTAAGGATAATAACCTGTACATTCGGCTTCAGCTTCTTGACCTCCTTGAGCACCTCAATGCCGTAAAGACCAGGCATTTTAAGGTCCAGGACAATTACGTCAGGCTCGATCTTCTTTACAAAAGACAATGCCTGTTCTCCATCATAAACAATATCTACCACAAGTCCACGCATCCTCAGTCTTTGCCCTAGGGTATCGACAAATTCAACCTCGTCATCCACCAACAGGACTTTTATCTGCTTCTTCTTTCTCATCAAAACCTCCCTCCTCTCAAAAAATATTGAGTCTATTACAAATTCAAATTGATACAGCTGTCACGGCCATTGACTGCTATGCTTAAGCCATAGGTTTCAGCTATTAACTGCGCCATCCCATCGGGGAAAGTACGCTTCTTATCCGATCGTTCCGCTTCCCCCTCTGAAAGGATCATTAACGATAAGACGTCCCCTGAGCGGACAGTCTTGAAAACCAGCCGGCCTTTTGCCTTTAGTCTCATCAATTGATCTTCCATAAGACA
>DMNE01000303.1:984-4877 GCA_003453735.1 Nitrospiraceae bacterium
CTGGGCTGCCATCCTTTTTAATAACACGAGGAGTTCCCCGACAATCTCCTTTATATTAACAGAATGTTCACCCCCTGCTATCCCGCGGCCAAACGCGCTGAGCTTACTTGTCATGAATGCGGCATCCCCGACACGGCTATAAATTGATTGCATTGGCCTGGCGAGTTCCTCTTTCAGCCCCTTGTCCTTTGATTTATTAAGCTCAACGATATCTTGCATCAGCCCGGAGGCTTCTTTAATTATCCCCAGTTGATTATTCAGATCATGGGCATAAACCGACAATATCTTCCCTATGAATTTAAGCTGGTTTATCCTAACAAGATTCTCTGCGTCCGATCTCATCATTCCAGCAATCTCTTTTTGTTCATCATCTCTATCTTTGCCCTGTCAATCATCACGGTAAGAGCAGACAGATCGACAGGCTTAATAATGAAAGTGAAATTATCAAGTTTTATACCTTCCAGCTCTTTTTCGATGTCCAGACGTCCAGTCATTAAAACGACAAAAACATCCGGGAAACAGGTTTTAACATTCATCAGCGCCTCCATCCCGCTCGTCCCGGGCATAATAAGATCGAGCAGCAGTACGTCTGGCGGCGACTTCTTTATAGACTCGAAGGCATCTTCGGTGCAATAAACTGCTGTCGCGTCATAACCCCGCATTTGCAATCTCTCGGCGAGCGTCGATGCGAACTCGATCTCGTTATCGACAACCAAAACACTCGTTCTGTCTTTTTCAGCTTTTTTCATTGTTTAAAATCCAGGGGGATTTCAATAGTAAAGGTTGTCCCTTTGCCTGGTTCACTCTCCGCATTTATCATGCCGCCCAACTTTTTCACTATCCCATAAGACACGAAAAGTCCGAGCCCAGTACCCTTGTCTTTTACCTTTGTCGTAAAGAAAGGCTCAAATATATGCTTTAACTTGTCCTGGGGAATTCCATATCCGCTGTCCTTTATAGAAATCACAGCGGTATTTCTGTCTTTCATCCCGGATGAAATGGTTATAAGACCTCCTTCGCTTACAGCATCGATAGCATTCTTCACAATATTTAAAATAACCTGTTCAATCTGGCCTTTATCGCTCCTGATCTGGGGGAGATCGGCCGGGAGATTTGTTTCCACCACAATGCGCTTAATATCTAGCTCCCTATGCAGGAACCCCTTAACGTCTTCAATGGCATCATTCAGATTCATTGGTTCCATTATAAATTCGGTCGGCCTGGCGTACCCCAACAGATGATGGGTAATCGTGCGGCATCTCTCGACACTTGCAACAATACCCTGTATCAGGCTAATAAACTTGTCCCTGTTCTGGAATCCATCAGAGATGCTGATAATATCCTGCATTAGTCCCGCCTTCTCGTTTACTATCGCAAGCGGATTATTAATCTCATGAGCAACCCCTGCAGCTATCCTTCCAAGCGAGGCCAATTTCTCAGCCTCTAAAAGTTGCTCCTGCTTCTCATGCACTTCCTCGATCGCCAGTTCAAGAGATTGCCTGGCCTCGGACAATCTCTCCTGCATCATATTAAACGACATCCCCAGGGATGCGATCTCATCCCTCCCCTTCAGCTCAATGCGCCACGAAAGGTCTCCATTCGCTACTCTCTTTGTGGCATCTTCAAGATCTCTAATCGGATTCGATATGCCTGAGGCCAGCTTTATATTTATGACAGCTCCGGCTATTATGAACGAAGCTATTGTAAGGAGGAGCAGGGTCATCGACCGATTTAGGTGGCCCAACAAGATATCTATGGATGCCCTCTCAACGCCAGCGAAATCTTCAGTAGTTGACTGTATCTCTCGAGCAATTTCCCTGACCCTTTCAATCGGCCCGTTGTCATCTGGGTTCTTTGCTATATTATGGACAATACGCTCGTATTCGTCAATCCTCTCGCACAGTTTGTTATATTCCGGGACGCCAATATTCTTGACTATTTCCTTCTTTAAGACCCCAATATCTTTTCTCAAAAGACTTATGTAGTTATTCAGCTCATTGAGAGCAGCACCATCGTGGAAAAGCATCATATTTTTTTCATAGCGCCTGATTTCAAGGGTCTCATTCAAAATAGCATCGGCAGATTTTATATAGGCAAGCCTCGAAGTAATAGTGAGCAAGTCAACGTACCCCAAAAATCCCATGACTACTGTCAAAAGGATAGAAAACCCAAAACCGATAAGCAACTTTTTCCTTATCTTCATAGATTATGTAGTAAAATCAAGACCGACCCCAAGCATCAGCTCCCTGAATCTGGTCGCCATGTAGAGCCCCTCATGGGTGATCCTTTTACAAACAAAATTACCCTTGCCCTGCAAGCGCCTGAGATATCCCTGCCGCACCAGTTCTGCCACAGCTATCCTTACAGTAGCCTTGCTTGCCTCGTAGGTCTTGCATAGTTCTTCCCCTTTATGGGCATTTGTGAGTCGACAGGCCACTTAGCATTCTCAATTTTACAGCTTGGGATTTCGAGAAGCTGCATATCAAGTAAAGCTTTTGCGGGTTATTTCAGCTAATTATTATAGTGCTCCTATAACGATAATATAACATTAATATCAAATAGCATTATAACAAGAACCACCATTTTCGAGAAGCATAAGACATTGACTCCATTTGCATTGATTCCATGGGAGAATTTGCAAGAAAACAACAACAATATTGTCCACTAGGATTTCCAAGAAGAATGCTGAACGGACTGGGATAAGCAGTCCCCTGACGATGCGAAGGAAGAAAGCAAACCCATCCTGCTTTCCCTAAGTACAGTCTGGTGTCACGTAATGGATGAAACAATTCATTCTGCTACTGATATAATCGATTCCATTCATCCCGATTTTATTCCTGTCCGGGTAGATGCAAACACGAGACCCGATATAGACAATCTCTACAACCAGGGAGGGAGGTTGGCCCAGCACTGTGGTCTTCACGCCAGAGGGAGAAATAGTGCAGGGAGATTTATGTATCAGCCTACAAGGTTTTGGCAACAGTAATTACAAGAAGGTTTTGAATAAGACCATTACTTATTATGGAGAAACATCTCTGTGACAAGAAAATAGGAGCTTCTTACGGCAGTCAGGATGCTGAGGAAGAGTACTACAGGAGAACTGAGAGAGCCGGACTTGAGCCCCCGCATGTTGATAGTACTATTTATTCGTTTTAAAGAGAGTATTTCAACTACAACCCTTTGTCGATACCCGTGAAACCTGTTAAAATTGTATATATATCCATGTTATTGTCGATGATCGACAATTCTTTAAAGGAGGTGCAGCATGAGGGTAATCGAGTCTGAAGGAGTAAGAATTGAGGTAGATGAGGAAGGTTATCTCGTGAACCTTGATGATTGGAACGACTCAGTCGCTGTCGTATTGGCGCGGAGGGAGGGAATAGGAGACCTCGGCCGTGACAGGATGGACGTCATAAAGTTTATGAGGGACTACTACAAACAATATAAGGCTTTTCCCCTTCTAAGAGGCGTTTGCAGAAGGGTTCATCAATCAAAGGATTGTTACAGCGAAAAGTTTATAGACCCACTGAAGGCGTGGAAGATAGCGGGACTTCCAAAACCGGATGAGCACGTAATCAGTGAGATGAGAGGCGAAGGCGGTGTCGGATGACAGGAATGTTGAAGGAACATATCCCAACAGATCAGGGGTCGAGAGGCGCAGAGCACGTCCTCCCCGATACATAACATCTGTTTTGTCGGCTATCGCCTTTAAAGGCACGAGACATTAAGAAAGTAGTGCTTAGTTCGCCAGTAGCCTGCAAATTCTGGTTCTATGAACGCCGTGAAATGTCACACCTCGCGGTAATAACTCCCGACCAGTATTTTTCTGATATTTTTCCGATTATCAAAAATCTTGATTCGTCACTAACCGTTACGGGGATCTCAATAAAATC
>DMNE01000327.1 GCA_003453735.1 Nitrospiraceae bacterium
GCGATGCGCAAGCGCACGGCTGATAAGGTTGAGGGCGTGGACCTGGGGATAACCTCTGCTGTCACCCTGTCTTCCGGTGAGAAGATTCAATCACCGAAACCGCTGAAGGCTGCGCTCCGCAGACTCAAGATCAGAGGGCGGCGGTTGTCTCGCAAGCTGGAAGTGGCAACGATACAGGCGGGCCTTAAGCCCGGTCAGTCTATACCGAAGGGTACTCGTTTGCCGATATCCAATAACAGGAAAAGAGACACGCTTAGACTACAAAAGACCCATCTTCGCATCACGAACATCAGGCAGGACTTCACCCACAAGACGACCAGCCGACTCTGTCGCGAGAACCAAGCGTTGGGATTGGAAAGTCTGAATGTGGCGGGAATGCTCAAAAATTACAAGCTGGCCCTTGCTCTCTCAGACGTCGGGATGGGTGAGTTTCCCCGGCAAATCAAGTACAAGACAAAGCTGTATGGCACTCGCCTATGCGAGGCGGATCGATGGTTTCCATCATCCAAGCTGTGTTCCGTCTGTAAGTTCGTGCATGGTGGATTGCAGTTATCGGACAGGGTATGGAAATGTCCGAATTGTGGCACTGTGCATGACCGGGACATCAACGCGGCTATAAATCTCAAGCAGCTGGCAACTGTAGAAACTGCTCTACCCGTGGCGAGTCCGACAGTAATGCAGGACGCGGATGCCTCCAAAACACCGGAGGGAAGTTCCGTCGGGAAAGTTACGCCTGTCAGTTATGATTCTGTCCTCAAGAAGGATCAGGGCAGGAAGACGAAAGCAGCAAAAGTGGACTCAAGTTCACTTTTGAGCACTTTCTGAATAGCAGGAATGACCATGCTGGAGAGTAATCGTATCGCATGGATGACGCGCGGCGTTGTAGTACTGAGCGCGCTCATGCTTTATGGCTGTGAGGACCTGGCGGTACGCGATACGTCGAGCCTGTTGCTCCCACATCTTCAACGGTCTGAGATCCTGGGTACCGTGGCAGGTTTTGGAACGACCTTTGCCGCTGTGCCCGATTTGATCAGGATGCTCAAGCGGCGGTCAAGCAAGGGAATAAACCCGACGATGGCGGGAATTATGGGCGTTTTTCAGATCGTTTGGGTCTATTACGGCCTCTTAATTGCGTCCCGGCCGGTGATTGTGTGGAACATGATCGGCGTGGGCATCAATTTCGTGGTTGTGAGCGCGTACTTTCGATTCGCCCGCAGGAAGCGGAATCAAACAAAAGAATGAACGGTTCTGTAGCCGCATTCGTCGCATTGGCGGATGCGGCTCGCTTGATAATATTCACATCCAGCTGCGATTGTATTATAAAGACCAGGCACAGCTTCTGCTGGGAAGCGATGGATACGAAGAAAGACAGGGAGCGGTTATCCCAGTTTAGAAATTAGTGAAACCGCCGTCAGGAACTGGCGGTCACAGGAGGGTTACACATGGCCTGTGAGAGAATCAAAATCGAAGATTCGGTGGTCCATATCCGTATCCGGGATGTGATGCAGGCAGCAGACCAGAAGATGTTGGAGTCCGTTGCCGTGAAATTGATCGAAGAAGGCAAGAAGGTGAGGCTCCTTGCAGTTCTGGAAAACTTCAAGGGATAGGAAAAGGGAGGAACCGAGGGCGATCTCGGCTTTATGCTGGAGAATTATGATAATATCGTCAAGATGACATATAGTGGGTGACGAGCGGTGGAAGGAGGTGACCTTGCCATATGTAGGGAAAGGGTTGAGGAGCACAGAGATCGAGTTCTTTCCTCCATCGGCATTGAAGAAGGCCAAGGAGTGGGTGAAGTGTGAACAGCGCCAAGCCTTTCTGAGCTTGACCTGTACCTATCCTGCAGGCTACATTATCCGAGTCTGAACATCTCGCAGCGAGTTTATTGACAGTCGGCTCAGCTTGTGATAAAAAAACAAGAGAGCATAAAGTGCTACAAGGAGGTTTCATGAAGCGAGGAAGAGTTTTTACCCATGCAGTACTTTGGTTGCTCGTGGTTGTTATGGCCTTACCGCCGTGGGTATTTGCGCAGGAAGCCGGGGGAGCGCCTTCTGCGAAGTTTTCCAATGAACAGCTTGAACAGATACTGGCTCCCATAGCGCTCTATCCCGATGATTTAGTCGTGCAGGTTTTGATGGCATCGACCTATCCTATCGAGATTGTACAGGCCGAACGCTGGGTCAAACAGAACAAAGACCTCAAGGGCGATACTCTTGCCAGTGCCCTTGAAAAACAGAATTGGGACCCCAGTGTTAAGTCCCTGGTAAACTTTCCCCAGGTGCTTTTGATGATGAGTGAAAAACTTGACTGGACCCAAAAGCTGGGAGATGCCTTCCTGGGACAGGAAAAGGAAGTCATGAACACTGTCCAGGTCCTCCGGAAAAAGGCGAAGGATGCAGGCAACCTGAATACCACCAAGGAGCAGAAGGTGGTCGTGGAGAAAGAGACGATCATCATCCAGCCAGCCAATCCCGAGGTCATATATGTGCCCACATATAACCCGACAGTGGTGTATGGGGCGTGGCCGTATCCTGCGTATCCGCCATATGCCTACTATCCTCCTGGATATGTGCCTGGAGCAGCGCTCTTTTCCTTTGGTGTGGGACTTGCAGTCGGTGCTGCTTGGGGCTATGCCTGGGGTGGCGCCAACTGGCACGGCGGTGATGTGAATGTCAACTATAACCGGAATACCAACATAAACAATAGAATCGACCGCGGCAGATATGCGCAGCAGCAACCGTCAAGAGGCCAGGGCGGCCAGGGAAAGTGGCAACACAACCCCGAGCACCGCAAGGGTGCTGCCTACCGCGATTCTGGGACGGCACAGAAGTTCGGACAGTCATCCTCACGGCCGGCTACGTCGAGCCGCGAGGCCCGTGGATTTGGTGACAGTCGCGGAACAGGTGCACAGGCGAGGGCCGCTGGTAGCGCCAGGGGAGGGGCCGGGCAGGCAGGGGGACGTGAGAGCGCCTTCGGCGGTGCCGGCAACGGAGGTTTCGAGCGCTCGGCAAGTCAACGTGGCCAAGCCAGCCGCAGTCAGAGCTTCGGCGGTGGAGGCTCCCGCGGTGGTGGGGGATTCAGCGGCGGAGGCGGTCGCGGTGGCGGTGGTGGAGGCGGTCGCGGAGGAGGTCGCAGATAATATGGCAAGTATAGGATATTGGAAATCTTACCGCAAGACTATATGGAGGGAGAGAGAATGAGAGTGATGGGATTGCACAAAAATAGATTTTTGTTTTTCGGAGTAGGGGTCATATTGACCTGCATAGTGGTAATAGCTTTCTCGACTCCTGTTTCAGCTGCTGCCAAGGGAAAGCAAAAGACATTTGCTACCCCGGAGGATGCGGTGAATGCCCTTGTGAATGCACTCAAAGCCAATAACACCAAGGAGCTTCTTGCTGTTTTGGGTCCCGGATCGGAATCGATAACATCTTCTGGCGATGAAGTGAGAGACAAGGCAGGTAGAGAGCGCTTTGTCAAGGACTTTGAGGAAAAGAACAGCCTTGAAAAACAGGGTGATGAAAAAGTGGTGCTTCATGTGGGAAGCGATGATTTTCCCCTTCCCATTCCCATCGTGAAAAAGGGGACGACATGGTATTTTGACACAAAAGAAGGGAAGGAAGAGTTATTAAACCGGAGGATAGGGGGGAACGAGCTGAATGTGATTAATTCGCTCTATGCATTTGTTGATGCACAACGCGAGTATGCAGCGAAGGACCGCGATGGTAACGGAACGATGGAATTCGCCCAGAAGTTTATGAGCAGAGAGGGGAAGCATGATGGTCTTTACTGGGACACAAAGGAAGGCGAAGAGGGCAGCCCCCTTGGTCCATTTGTTGCCAGGGCATCAGCCATGGGGTACGGGACGAAAGGAAGGGGCGAAAAGCCCTTACCTTTCCAAGGGTACTATTTCAGCATCCTCAAGGCACAAGGCCCCCATGCGACCGGTGGGGCATATGACTACGTGGCGAAAGGGAAGATGCTGCTCGGTTTCGCTTTTCTTGCGTACCCTGCGAAATATGGTTCTTCAGGCATCATGTCTTTTATCGTGAACCAAGAAGGGGTGGTCTATCAAAAAGACCTGGGAAAGAATACCGCGAAAGTGGCAAAGGCCATGGAGAAGTATGACCCTGACAAGACCTGGAAAAAGGTAGAGGAGACAAAGAAGTGAGTCCTCATGTATCTGTTTTATTCACGAAGGATAAGGTAATACGACGGGAACAGATCAAATCATGCGTAAGCTCATTCGCAAAAGCGTAAATCATTATTTGGAGGCTAATGAGGCTAATATGAAAAAGACCGCATTTATAGCATTTGCAGTAATGCTGAGCCTGTCACTTTCTCCTCTCGTGTTGTGCGCCCAGATGTAGGCCGACGAGGAAGAACTGGTGAAGTCAACTCTTCAGACAGGGAAGAAGGCGATTATCGTTGACAACGTGGTCTTTACCGAGGATGAGAGCTAAGCCTTCTGGTCGGTCTATGATGAGTTTCAGCAGGCCAAGCAGAAGCTTAATGAAAGAACGGTCCTCAAGGATTATATGGACAGCTATGCGCCATAACTAATAAAAAACAGAGGCACTCCTTAAAGGCTAAAAAATATTAGTAAACGAAATATACACTTTTTGGAAGAACCTGCAAACTGTTTAGTTTCAGAAAGGAATAAAGGCCAGTAGCCAGTTTAGTGAAGATTTGAGAGCGCTATTCACACTTTTTTCCATAAGGTTCTTATCCTTTCCCCGATCGCCGGGTTTCGATTTCGAGCGTGACCAGGCGCGCAAGGAGGATGGCCGGAAACAGTTGACCGATGAGGGCTTCAGCCATTACAAGGGACCTAGCCGTGGGGGCAACAGCCGTAATATCGCCATAACCAACAGTGGTCAGAGTAACAATGCTGAAATAGTAAAAGGCTTGTCTACCCTCTTCGCGGAACGTGGTAACGGGCAGGGCCATATTGAATGCCCCTGGCATGAGATAGTTGATGAGTGTATAGGCTTTCGCGAACAGTACACCAATGAGGAGGTACGCGGCGATTGCACCGCGAATGCGGTGCACGGTCACCGGTCCGTCCTGATACACCATCCAGAGGGTGACTATGAGCATACCCATCACGGCGAGCGTAGAAAATAGTGAGTTCCAGCTGGCAAGAAAATTGAGATCGAAGAGTTTCCAGGCAAAGTGTGTGACCGCACTCAGGACAACGAACAGGGAGAAGAAAACTCGTACGGTCTTACGGCGGGCCATGCTGCGGAGTCCTGCAAGGAGAATCAATGAAAAGACGAGGTCAGCACCTAAGTCTACAACCCTTCCGCCTCCGGTCATCGGGAAGAGTACAAAGAGATCAACGATCATGACGAGCAGGAGGGCAGTAAGACTATGCTCCTGAGACCAGAATCTGAGGAAGTTCCTAAGCATGGTATCCAACTTTAATGCGTGCATGGAATAGTCTCACTGCTTCCAACCCTCCAGGCGCAGCCATTGCCAGATTTGCATCATTTTACCAGAACCACACATTAATTGGGTGCAGGGCGTCGAAGACCCCTGCCGACCCACGGGGTCTAATACCCCGTGGTGTCGCAACGAGCGAAGCGAGGTTTAGTTTATTTGGGCTATGCACTTGACTCTTGTTAGCGCAATATGTAGTACGAGGTCATGGAAAATACTCAAGGATAAACCTTGAATTTGAGCAGCGTTTCTGCGACAGAAGATGCTGTATAGGCAAATTTGGTTCATTTATGTTGACCAGAGAGGTTTTTTGCTCTCGCTGCGAGAATGCCGTACTTATTCCATCAACTACTGTAAACGATATGCGCGGAGGGCGACCACTTCCATAAATTCCACAACATATGGGGGTTACAAGAGTTAAGTGCATAGCCCTGTAGTTTATTACTCCCCCATCTGTTGCACGTTTGGCATTCACACGCGACAGAGAAACCGCCGTTATCCCATCAGGCACACACTGAGCAGCACGGTGAGCACTATTACCGATAACATCCGCTTATGCCGTTCCTAAAACCATGGACAAATATTCCACGACGTCATTCGAACAG
>DMNE01000267.1:0-2982 GCA_003453735.1 Nitrospiraceae bacterium
TCGTGGATCATCAGGTCCAGCACGACGTTCACATCGGTGCACCGTATGGTGAACGGCGCCGACCGTTCGGCGGCCATATACCGCGGTGCCTTCAGAAGGGCCTTGACCGCTGTGACGGCTGGATTGAATCTCTCAAGATGCCCCACTTGAAGGACCAGTTTTTTCCCGGTTGCAAGTTCGATGAGTTCATCCGCCTGTTCAAGGGTTGCGGTTATGGGTTTCTCGAGCAGGACGTGGATGCCCTCGTTTAGGAACTGCTTCGCGATCCGGTGGTGGAAGACTGTAGGCACGACGATGCTCACCGCATCCACCTGTCCCAGCAGGTGCGAAGGATCGGGAAAAGCACGGATGTTCAGCTTTTCTGCAATCTGCGTGGCGCGTGCCGGGTCTGTGTCGGCAACACCTACCAGCTCTGTTTCCGGTATGGCTGCATACTTTTCCGCATGAAACTGTCCTAAATACCCGACACCAATGACACCGACTCGGACTTTTTTCATTTCGAACCCTGCGGATCCCGTAGTGCCACAATTGCAATACCTGCCCGGTCGGCTTCCCGCACAACTGCTTCCCGCTCGATCATGATGGTCTTGTCTGCCTCCACCGCGAGGCATGACGCCCTCACCTGTTCCATGGTGTTTATCGTCTGCGGACCCACTGCGGGGAGATCGAACCGAAGGTCTTGCTGCGGCTTGCATACTTTCACGATGACCGCGCCCTGGCCGCAGAGGAGCCCTCCCCGGCGTATGGCCTCGTCCGTACCCTCGATGGCTTCCACCGCAAGCACGGCCTGGCCCTTTACAACCACCGTCTGGCCGATGTCGAGCTTCCCCAACTCCTTTGCCATTTTCCAGCCAAAGGCAATGTCTTTCAATTCAGTATCCGTAGGCCTGTTACTCGTCAGGAACCCCTCCGAAGTGAGCATACCTGAACAAAACTCCGTGGTGTTCAAGAGGGTTATGCCCTCCTTTTCGAGCTCCCTCGTGATCGCAAACATGATGGAATCATCGCTTCTGTCTTTCAGGGTAAAGAGCAATTTTACCGCCCTGAGATCCGGCGTTATCCTGCTCTTGTAAAGAAGCGACTTGGGCACTTTCCCGGCCATGACAGCCTTTCTTATCCCTGAACGCTTCAGAGATTCGATGATAGTGCCCAGTTTACCCACATTTATCCACCGTATATCGTCTACATATTCCGTAAGGTCTTTATCCGCCAGCGGTTCCAAGGCTATTGCCATGACGTGAAATCCTTTTGCCTTTGCCTCGAGGGCGATGGCCTTGGGGAGTTCACCCATTCCTGATATCAAACCGATTTTCTTCATCTCTTTTTTACTGAGGAGATTGCTCCATCACTCCCATCCCCTTGCAATGACTGCGCTCACTAATGACCACTTATGAAAAGGCAAAGGGCAATACCTGTCATTGCGGGTGTAACGAAGCACTATCGTTTGTGCCCTGTTGTCCTATCTGCAGACCCCCCGCTTATTCTTTTCTATGAACTCAATCAAATTTCGTATTTCCTCTGTGTCGGGGAGTTCTGCCCTGATCTTCTTGATGGCATCTTTCAATGCCTTTTTCTCTCTGAAGATGATCTTGTATGCCTTTTTCAACGCACGAATGCTCGAATCGGAGAAACCGTGTCTCTTCAGACCCACGGTATTCAGTCCGTAGAGTCTTGCCCTGGCCCCGGATGCCACGGTATAAGGCGGTATGTCCTGGCCTATGCCGCTGAATCCGCCCACCATCGCATAGACACCGATCCTTGTGAATTGGTGGACTGCAACAAGCCCCCCGATGAAGGCATAGTCGTCAACCGTTACATGGCCTGCGAGAGTGGCCACATTCGACATGATTATATGATTGCCGATCTTGCAGTCATGGGCAATATGAACATAGGCCATGAGGAAGTTATGGTCGCCGACCACGGTTAGCCCATCACCGCTCACGGAGGCCCTGTGGATCGTTGTATATTCCCGAATGACGTTCCCATTGCCTATCGCAACACCGGTCTCTTCATTCTTATACTTTAAATCCTGCGGCGGAAGGCCAATACTTGTGAACGGGTATACCATGCATCCTTCGCCGATCTCTGTCTTCCCCTCGATCATGACGTTGGATACAAGCGTTGTCCCCCTCTTAATACTTACCTTTCCCTTTAGGATGCAGAACGGGCCGATGGATACATCCTTATCTATAACTGCTTCGCTGTCAATGATTGCCGTTGGGTGTATCTCTTTTGCCATTAGGACTCCTTGCTTTTATCTCCAGATGCTCCGTGGGCTTTTTGTATCCCTTTCCCCTTGAGCACCATCGCTGTGAAGTCTGCTTCTGCAACAGTTTTGTTATCTACGAGGGCATTCCCGGTAAATTTCCAGACATTTCCTCTCCTCTGGAGTACGGTAATCTCAAGCCGCAGCTGGTCTCCGGGAAAAACGGGTTTCCTGAACTTTGCTTTCTCAATGCTCATAAAATAGACGGTATCACCCTGAACGCCGGAGCGAAAAGCGGTTATCCCGGCAACCTGTGCCAGTGCTTCCACGATCAACACTCCGGGCATGATAGGGTTTCCGGGAAAATGTCCCGTGAAAAAGGGCTCATTGACAGTGACATTCTTTATGCCAACAGACCTTTTCGCAGGCTCTAATTCTATGATCCTATCAACCATGAGAAACGGATAGCGATGCGGCAAAATCCGCNNATCTCCTTAATATCTATCATGCTACCTCCTTTCCAATCGGTTGAGTTTTTCCTCCAGTTCCTTGACCTTTTTATTGAGTTCAGGGAGCCTGGCAAAGAGTACCGACGCCTTGAGCCAGTCTCGATGAGCAATGGCAGGACTACCGGAATAAACACCTTTTGTGAGATCTCCCACAACTCCTGATTGTGCTCCTACCATGGTGCCATCGCTTATCCGCACATGATCAGGAATCCCTACCTGCCCTCCGAGGACAACAAAATTTCCTATCTCTGAACTCCCTGCAATCCC
>DMNE01000267.1:3029-3215 GCA_003453735.1 Nitrospiraceae bacterium
ATCTCCAACAATAACGCCACCGATCTGTGGAATCTTGTGATGCCTTCCACCTTCTGAGACATAACCAAACCCATCGGAACCGATAACCGACCCGGGATGTATGATTACCTTGCTGCCGATCTTAACTCTTTCCCGAATCGTCACATTAGGGTACAAAACGCACTCATCGCCAATGGTAGTCTCATC
>DMNE01000156.1 GCA_003453735.1 Nitrospiraceae bacterium
CGGCCACCTGATGAGACTGTGCAGTGGTGTCGATCTGACACTGTAATTGTTCTTTCCCGTTTGTTGTTGACATGTCGAAATTCTCCTATTCCTGAATTTGCCTTCGAGAGAAAGCATGCCCAATGAGATTGGTTATTAACACCAGCATTACCAAGACAAGTGCGGCCGTCCAAGCCAGGCTGACCTGGTTCTCGAATGGCATACCGGCAAAATTATAGATAAGCACAGCCAACGATGCCGTCGGTTGCATGAGGTCTGTGTGCCTAATGGTGCCAAGCCAGTAGTTAGAGAAAAGGGCAGTAAACAGCAACGGTGCTGTTTCCCCCGCCGCACGAGCAACAGCCAACATAATACCGGTCAGAATGCCGGGTAAGGCCGTAGGCAGTAGAACCATCCATACGGTCTGCGTCGTGGTGGCTCCCATCCCAATGGCCGCCTCCTTCATCTTTGTAGGAACCATCCGAATAGCCTCTTCAGCTGTCAAGATGATTGTAGGCAGCATTAGAATTGAAAGGGCAACACCACCCGCGATTGCTGAGTATCCCCCCGTCGTCAGAACAAGAACGCCGTAAGCAAAAACACCGGCGAGGATTGAGGGGAATCCAGTGAGCACTTTAGCGGCAAACCTGACGGTATTGGCCAGGCTACTGTCCTTCTTCGCTTGCGCGAGAAATATGCCGCTAAGGATGCCGATCGGAACACTAATAAGCATCGCCAGCANNATCAGGGTGCCAATGATGGCGTTGCCGAACCCTCCGCCTTGTTCCAGGGGCGCCGGTGGCAGCTCGGTGAGAACCGTCATTCTTAAATTCTGGCCGCCGCGCCACACGAGCATTATGATCACTGAGAATAGAGGAATCAAGACAAGCAGGGTTGTGATTGAGATAAGTAAGCTCAGTAGGTAACTGATCAATGTTCTAGGACGCATCAAAGATTTCTCCAATCCTGCGAAGTCCACATCTTCGAAAGGGTTTGGAGAGGGTTCGGGACATTGCGGAAATATTTCTTCTGGAGCGATATTGTTCATGCTGCTACCTACCTCCTTCCATCTCCCTGGATGCCTTCTGGAGAATGATCGAGCCAATTATGTTCACAACCAATGTGATGCCCAATAAAACAAGTGCGGCAAACATGAGCACGCTGACCTCTTTCGGGCCCGCCTCAGGAAAGTTGTTGGCCAAAAGCGCTGCCAACGTGTTTGCAGGCGAAAACAAGGAGACACTGATTCGGTTGGCATTTCCCACCAGCATTGCAAGAGCCATGGTCTCGCCCAACGCACGTCCGAAAGCTATAATAACCGCTCCCACAATGCCCCGGGAAGCTGTGGGGAGTATCACTGCCAGAATAGTCTCCCAGCGCGTCGCACCCAGGCCGTAAGCAGCCATTCGCAGCTTTGGCGGAACGGCCACCAAGGCGTCACGGCTGATGGCCGTTATGGTTGGAAGAATCATAATCGATAAAACGATCACCGCGGGCAGCACGCCCGGACCGCTGAGCGTTGTCCCAAACAGAGGAATCCAGCCAAGCTTCAAGTTCAGCCAGTTACACGCCGGTCGGATAAGGGGTATCACTACAAACAACCCCCACAATCCGTAGACAACGCTCGGAATTGCGGCCAATAATTCAATCAGGTTTCCTAACCAGGCCTCCAAACGGTCAGGCAACTTAGCCAGGACCGGACGGGCCTCCAATCGGACAGCTTTCAGAATTGTAAAGACAAACTGACCGAGGAACCGTTCGCTGAGGAATACCGCTGCCGCAACGCCAAAAGCAGTACCTAAAATCAGCGCAATCAGAGAGGTGTAAAGCGTACCCCAGATTTCGGGAAGTATCCCATATTGTCCTGTTTGCGGATCCCAGGTGGTTCCGAAAAGGAAACCCAACCCATACTGCCGCATGGCTGGCACTGCAGATACAGCTATTTTCAACACGATAAAGGCAACCAACAAGACAGACATCCAAACAAAAACGTAGCACAACCAACGAAACCCTCTGTCGATTACCTGTTGAGAGCGTGTGGGCGGTTGCGCGATTTGGTCATTATCTGACATCGTTACTCCTTCCTGTTTCGCTTCCCCACCTCGCGTGTGGGTTATCAGAAACTCCCCATAGCATTGTCCGAAAATCTTCTTCCCCTATTAAATCTGACCAGTGAGCGCTCACTTTATGTTCTGCGCTGCAACCAAGACCTTTTCAGCTACAGCTTGTGGCAAGGGGATGTACCCGAGTGACTCAGGCTCTTTCTGCCCTTCCGTCAAGGCATACTTCAGGAATTCTTGAATAACTGCCNNCACCTTCCTCGTGTCCGGGTACTGCTTGTAGAAGATCATCCACGTGTAAGTAACGATTGGGTATGCATCCTTGGAGTCGGGGTCAGAGACCCACACCATCATATCCTCAGGAATTTGCGCGGAAGCTAAGGCGGCCTTTCCCGATGCCGTTGTGGCGGCAATGTAATTGCCAGACTTGTTCTCTAGGACGGCCATCAGCAGATTTTGACTTTTTGCGTAGCCGTATTCAACATACCCTATAGAACCCGGGGTAGTCTTTATGCTAGCTGTCACGCCCTCATTACCTTTTGAGCGGGTTCCCACCGGCCAGTTAGGCATCTTGTCGGTACCTGGACTTTGGGCAAATTCCTTGCTAATAGTGCTCAGATGTTTTGAGAACACGTAAGTCGTGCCACTACTGTCGGCTCTCACAACAACATTGATTGGCGCGTCAGGAAGTTTCACTCCGGGATTCGACTTGGCGATCAGAGGATCGTTCCATTTTTTTATGGTGCCCAAGAATATGGCAGCATAAGCTTGTCTCGACAACCTTAATTCGGGTACACCCTGGAGATTGAAAGCCAGCACGATACTCCCTGCAGTCATAGGCAGCAACTGGACGCCTACGTCCACCTTGGCCATCTCCTCCTTCGTCATGCCGGCATCACTGGCACCGAAGTCCACTGTCTTGTCGATGATGCTCTTAACACCACTACCACTGCCCACAGACTGATAGTCGATCTGCACATTCGGATGGCTACTGCCGTAAGACTTAAACCATTTGAGATACAGTGGAGCCGGAAAGCTTGCCCCGTCACCCTGTAACTTCACGAGTTCTGCTGTTCCCTTCTCCTTTTCCGAGCTGCATGCGACCAAGCAAATTGTGACCAGCACAATAAAGAAAAACGAACTCCAACGAATAATTTTCATTCCTTTCTCCTTTCTCCTTGTAAATTAATAGTCTTCTGAGGCCTAACCTCTTTATTTCCTGGCTAAGATAGCCTAGGGGACGCATCTATTAGCAATGAGGCGACAAAAGAAACTTCCGTTACCCGTCGGTAAGAGCTATTCAGAGAATCTGTAGGACGCCTACAGCTCAGACTGCTTGAAATGCTGTCTTTTCGCGTTTACTAATGCTACCCCAGGAAACGAGCCAAGAAACTTTTATTCGTATTCTGTAATCTGGATAAGAATCTACAATCCCCTTCGCAACACTTTTGGTGCTTCGGGTGAGCCCTGTGCCAACTTCCTCTGTAGCTGTTCCAGCACCTTTTATGACATCCCCCATAACGGAGAGCCTTTACCTGTTGCTCTGAAGGTCTCATAAAGGACATTCGATAAAGTATTCCTCATGAACTCTTCTTTGACCGCACTCCTGTGCTCTTACTATGTGGCTTCGGGATAGCAGCTCCTGTGACTTCCCTGACGCCCTCGACAACACCGATGAGCATCTCTTTCACTCCTTTAACTGCCGTATTGCTTATAGAACCTGCCGCCTCAATCGCCCCATTAATGGCCCCCCGCGCGGCCTCTGCCACATCCCCCCCGATCTCTGTGGTTGCCTCGATGACGCCTTCAGCAGATCTCCTGGCCACAAGACCTATATCGGCACCGACTTCCGCAGCACCCTTCACCGCGCTTCTCGTCGTCTGTTTCGCCGCGCCGATGACGTCACCACCTACCTCACTGATACCAAGGATAACGCCTTTTGCCACATGTTTTGTGCTGGTCATGAGGCCGGCACCCACTTCCTCGAAGCCCTGTATTGCTCCTCTGACGACGTCGCGTGTTACCGTAATGCCCTCGTGGGCCGATGAGTCTGCTGTTGCTAATGCATGCGATACGGTATCTTTCACGAGAGTAACTATTCCCTTTTCAATCTCATCAATGCCCTTCAAACTGCTCACGACGCCCTCTTTTACCGTTGTACTGATAGTTCCGACCTTAGTCTTACTGTTCATGAGAAACCTCCTCAGAAGTATTAATGTTAACTATCTGGACGGCATCGAAGGCCTACGCCGATTCCTCTCAGGTTTCCTTTCCTCTCTTTTGTATAAACAACATGACACACAACAATCTCTATCGGTAGGTGCTCACAAATGTGCTATTCTTAAAGAGCGCTACTTGCTTAAACTGCAATGTCCACATCAACCCCTCACCCAGCAGGCGCAAAAAACCGGCGCATAATCTATACACTATTGTACCCGCAAATTTGCCTGAAGCAAGCGACTAAATTCATTCGATGCCTACTCCAGGACCTAGACTGCTCGAGGGTGAAGTCCCAAATGCTGCGAGGCAACATGAGGCTGCGGCGATTCTTCTTGATGAAGGCTTTTCTGTTGTCACCTGCCGATAAATAGCTACAGAAGAACGGTCGTCCCGGAACTGAGTATTCTCGTTAAAAGCGAACTACTACTATTTCAGCATTTTAGGAAAATAATGAGCATCTGAACGGCCGTCACCTTCGTGAGCTAAGATGAGCGAACATATGAAAATACCTGCATTGTAGAGGCCATAAACTCCTTTGCATCAGTTTCTCAGGTTTGCCGATGCCTACCCTTAATGAATACTTTGACTCCTTATCACCTCTTCTATCTGAGCCTTTGCTTTCGGATCAAGATCGAGGAATCGAACCCCGTAAGCGGAAAGATCCGATTTGTTTCCCGCAATCCGGACGACTACACCTGCTACCGTTATTTTGTATTGCAGAACGAACCAGCACGTAATCTCATCGCCAGGACTAAGGACCCTATCTGCCTCTACCAGAACGCCTGAGATACTTATGTTTTTGGCAATAGAAAAGAAGGAATTATTCCGGCATTTGACTTTGATCGAAGCATTGAAGATGCCTCGGGGGCTCCCTCTTTTTTCGATTTTTTTTCCGATGTTAGACATCTTGTCACGCAGCTTTTTCTCGAGCTGGGGACCAGGGTCTCTCCCCCGTAAGGGCCGTACACATTCCAAGGGCTTCATCTTGACAGCTTCGCTTCCGCTTAATAAGCTTTCCGTTATTTCTCATGTTCGTGAATAAGTGATACTGTCCTTTTGAAACTCCTCAATAAGCTCGTCGGTTAGAGATGGTCGAATGTTCGGTAAAATCTCAACGAATGTATCTGTAGTCACGCGATAATCTTGCCTTCTGGCATGCTCCTGCTCAAAAGCAAACTGCGCTACCTGCTGGAAGAGATACTCAATATCCGCGGGTGTGAATCGAGACGTCATTTTCACGATAAGATTGAGATCGACATTTTCAGTGTTGAGCTTAGAGAGGAATTGTTCCAGGATGGTTCTTCTCCCCTCTTCGTCCAGACCTCCCACAGGAATAATACAGTCAAATCTCCCCGGGCGAAGCAGCGCGGCATCCAACTGCCGTATATAGTTGGTTGCACAGATGAATAGTACATTATTCCCCTGATTTTTCAGCAGGGGAACCTGTTTGAGGAATTCATTGGTAATGGATTTGTCAATCCGCGTTGCCGCATCACGGCTGCCGGCGATTTCTTCAAACTCGTCAACAAATATTACTGCATCTTCCAAGTTTCGCGCCCTTTCCATTACATTGTGCAGATTGACGCCTATCTTTTCTATTCCGTCCACCATAAGCATACTGGGCAATATCTCGATGTACCACCACGACAGGACACCGGCTATTGCCTTTACAAAATGAGTTTTTCCGGTGCCCGGCGGGCCAAAAAAGATGATGGTCTTCGGCGGAGTGACCCCGTGTTTTTGTGAAAGGCTCTCCTCGGTCAGGGGAAGAATAATTCTC
>DMNE01000348.1:0-4307 GCA_003453735.1 Nitrospiraceae bacterium
GATTGACCGGGGTCTGATCCCCAATGCCCCAAGAGACGCTTCTTGATCTGGTCGATTTTCAGTGGTTCTTTCAAAAGAGGATTGTCCTTCAAAAAAATCATGCCTGCACACAAATAAAGGGTGGCATGCCAGTAGGCGTCGATTTTCCGAACTTCCTCTGCGCTCAAAACTTTTTCTTCCAAGATAGGTGGCTTAGTCATAACCGCTCCTTCCTTTTTTTCGCTGTTCTGCTAACACGATGTCATGATTTCCGTTCCGGTTTAATGTAAACGGACTGGCCCCATCGTATTCTTCAAAAATAGTCCTCCTAAAAATGAAATTCTATCAGCAGATGTCTCTTTTCATTGTACGTCGCCGCCGTTTTCCCTCTCTTTCTTCATTCGATCAGTTCTCCTTCTCTCGTCAAAAATCTTTCCTTAGACCCCTTAGCTTTCGCAGAATCAGGTTGTTCAACCTCGCTGAAAAAGGCTATTTTTTCATCCGTATATGCCATGATCTTATTAGCACCTATGACAGCTTGTCTGTCTTGAGTTCCTTGCGGAAATTTGACTGTTATCGCCATCTCGCAAGGAAAACTATGCGAATATGATTTTCTCAGTAATCTTCTCCGACCTATCTTGTAGTCACTGATCGACTCCCTTGATAGACGTCGGCGGAGCTTTTTCTGGGGTAATCGCGGGCCCCAGCAATACCGCGACCCATCGTGTGTTTTCATTATTCTCGCAAAGAAACTTCAGGGTCATCGTCAAAGGTATACACAGAACCACACCAGCGATACCGAGCAAACTTCCCCAAAATATCAAGGAGACAATTACGACCACCGTGGACAGGCCAAGCTTCCGACCCATCAGCATTGGCTCTAGCACGTTGCCAAGAATAAATTCAACAGCCAGATATCCGATAACCACCTGCGCAGCATGATTTGTCCCAAACTTAATAAAAGCGAGAAGAACTACAGGAACTGCAGCGATAAAGCCGCCAACATTAGGCACATAGTGGAGCAAAAATGCCAGGAAACCCCAGAGAATGGGAAAATCCACGCCAAGAATAAACAGCCATACTCCGACCAGTATTCCTTCTGCCAGACTAAATACCGTTTTAATACCCACATAGTGGTTGATATCATAGATGAACCTCGTAAACAAGTGAAAGTTCTTGTCATCTTGAGTATCACCCAAAATAGCACGGAGTTTGAGACGAAAGCTTGAGGCTTCCAGCAATATGAAGGTTACAGTGACCAATATTATGACTAATTCGAACAGCGCAGAACCCAACCCCCTGAGCATGCTGGCGGTCAATCTCCTAACCGCTTCTGGGTCGATCTGATGGACCAGTAAGGAGTCCGTGATGGTAATATCATTGGCTGCGAGAAGAACCTGTAGTGATGAAATGCGCTTCTGTAAGAGAACCTGATAAGACGGGAGATCAGTGTAAAAACTGTTAAGTGATGCCCCAACGAGTAGTCCCGTAACCACGAGAACAGTAGCCATGCCCGCCACAACCAGTAACACAGCGACCATATAAGAAATGCGTTTTCGCTCAAGCCAGAGGAGCGGCGGTGTGCCGATGATGGCCAAAAAAACAGCGAAGAGAAGCCATGCCAAGGTTGCTTGTGCCTGTTTAACAATAAAAGAGATGATAGCGAGCGCCCCTATGATGAAGAGTATGCGCGTGCCGCGATGTAGATCATTCTGCTCAGTCATAGATATATGCCTCAATTGATTAGTCTCATATACCCCGCAGTCTCTGCTGCGGGAACCTTATGTCGTCAGGGTGCAGGGCGTCGGAGACCCCTGCCGACCCACGGGGTCAATACCCCGTGGTGTCGCTGTTAAGTTTATTATTTCTTTCCTCATAACGAGCTTCTTGCGACATTAGCTACCGCTTTTCTTGCCCCGCGTGTGCTGCTCTTTCACAGCCGTATCTCGATCACCTCTGGATGTACAGGACAAGCTCCTCATTTATCTTTGTGGGATTTGTCTTTTTCAGCAGACAGTTCGAATCTTTTCTCATGACTTTTGGGAATGATACCTTCTCGCATGAGACCCTCTTCAATGATAGCCATTTCGAATTTTTTCTCTTGCCTGTTGGGAATGAAACCTTCCTGCATGAGACCCTCTTCAATGACAGCCAGGACGGCTTTTCCCCTGTCGACTGAATCGGGAAGTTCCCTAAGGAGTTGCCGTATCCTGTCAGCATAAAGGGAGGCAAGTCCCAATGCCTCATCCAGAAGCGGGCCCTCCGGCAGTAAGCCATGGGCTTCCATTACCGTCTTAACGTCATTCTCACTGGGCTTATAGTCTGAATCCATTTGCATTTGCTGTTACCCCCTTTCTCCATTGTGTGGATTATTCCTAATTAGCTCTGAAATTTGACTGCTATCGCCATCTCGCAGGGAAAACCATGCGAACGGTGGTTCCTTTACCTTTTTTGCTTTCCAGTTGTATCGTACCCATGTGTTCTGAAACTATCTGTTTTACTAAAGACAGTCCCATTCCGTACCGGCGCATTTTTGTAGTGATGAAGGGACTGAATATTTTCTCAATCTCGTCCTCGGGAATGCCTTGACCCGTATCCGATACTGAAATTATTACGTTATCATTCTCTGTATACGTCGTTATGGTTATCTCCCCTCCAGAAGAAGTCGCTTCAATAGCGTTCCTGGCGACTTGCAGGAGGGCGACCCTCCATAGATCTCTCTGCAGGTTTATTTTAAGGGGCTTTTCTGAAATTTTGGCAAAAAGCTTTATCCCTTTTCGATCCACTTCCTTTTCAATAAGGGAAATGATGCTTCTTAGATTTTCATTAACGTCCTCGCAGATGAATACGGAGTGCCTCTCCCTGAGCATGCTCTGAAATTCTCTTACTATCTGTTCGAGTTTCTCGGCTTCCGTCTTGATGCTCAGAAGTGATTCTTTCAGGACATCGGGTATTTCCCTGTCCATCATCTTCTTACTCAGCAACCCGATAACGGTAGCGGGGTTCCTCACCTTGTCTGCCAGAGTCAGCGCCATGAGACTCATGGTTCTTTCGGCCACAATAGTCTCAAGCGCCTCATTGAATTCTTCAAGCCTCTTCTTTGGTGTTATATCACGGATAATGCCGCGATGGGCGCAAATCTTTCCCGTTTCATCATGGAGGGCCGTCCCGGTCACAAGAACATTCAACAATTCCCCATTCTTTTTCTTTATCAGGACTTCGCAATCCTTTATGCAACCTTGTCTTTCAATAATCTCATTGATTTTTTCCGCGTCTCTTTCGTTCAAAAGAGCTCTTTGATTGCCGATTTTCAGCAATTGCTCTCTTGAATCATACCCCAACATAATGGCGCCTGACCGGCTTATATCGGTGAATTTGCCTTCCGGTGTAAATGAGTATATGGCTATATCCTGCGGGTGAAGCTCAATTCCGTCATTTGCCTTTTCCGCCGGCATATCCCGCATCGGTTCCGGCGCGGTCTTTACTCCCAGATAAAAAGCAATGACCTCTTCAATATCATCAACACTGTACGACTTCCAGTCTGTGCGAGGTATTCTTAATGCCGGACAATGATTCTGAGTTCTTTTTTTCACTTTCGGTTCTATCCTCTCAGCACAATGCGGTCATCCACATTTATTCATGATGAAGAGGGCAACAACTACGAATACTAACCAAAAGACCCTCCATATAAAGTTGCTCTCCTAATTTTTTGATTGCGCAAGTAACCCAATTGTTTTATCAAGCTCGGCGAGCGCGAGGCGATATTCAAGAGAAGCCTGAAGTGCCTCCGCCTCCGCCTTTCTTAGCGCCGCAACCGTTTCGGCATGTCTTGCCGCCGTCACGGTCCCCGCCTTAAGGCTGTTTTCGCTGAGTCTCGTATTTTCCTTCCATAGGGAAAGCGCCTCACGGGTAACATCCAGCATCTTTTTCGAGCGTTCCAGCTTCCGGTACACCTTGTCGATTTCAATCACGATCCGCTTGTCAATCCGTACCAGGTTCTCTTCGGCCTGCGACTGTTGGGCAACCCTTTGGCCGACTTCTCCCTTTCGCTTCCCCCAGTCGAAAATGTTCCAGCTCAGTTCAGCCCCGAAAAAGCCCATGTTCTTCACCAGAAATGGCGCTCCGTCCTGGTAGCCGTGCTTGGCAAAGAGCGTCACGTCGGGAATGTATTCATCACGGGCGGCACGGACCGCGTGGCGCGACTTTTCCACAGCTTGGCGAGCGGCAAGCAGTTCGCCGTTTCCGGCACGGGCCTGATCATAGGCCTGGTCCTTTAGAGGTTCCGTCAGCTCCGGCAAACCTGTCTCGGTCACTTCCAGGATAGCGTC
>DMNE01000348.1:4331-5459 GCA_003453735.1 Nitrospiraceae bacterium
ACCGCCACGTCGAGCAGGTTGCCGGCTCTCACCCCCTCCTCGGACTCGCGCAGGTTCTCCTGCGCGGCAGTGAGCGAGGCATCGGCGGCATCCTTTTCCTTGTAAGCAACCAGCAACGCGTAATAGAGCTGATGTGCCGCAAAAACCGCTTCGTTTTCCGACCTTTTCAATTCCGCTTCTGCGATGCCGCGATCTGCCCAAGCTATCTGATTGGCTTCATGGATTTTGAAAAGCTGTGTTGTCGGCTGCGCAAGGGTTGTTTCGCTGTACAGAAGAGTGGATTTGCCCTGGTTTATGCCTGTATCCTTGTCCGGGAAAGGGGTTCCAGCGATGTTACCGAGACTCCCGGCTGGAATGGTGATGAGTTGACTGTCCGAAAGGGCCACATACTTTGTGTTATTTGAAAGCTGCGGGAAATATTGGGACCGAGCCGACACGATCTTCTGATCGTTCTCCGTCACCTTTGTTCGGGCGATTTTGAGCACCGAATTCTGCTTCAGAGCCAGTTCGACCGCCTGCGAGAGTGTCAGGGAATATTTTACCGGCTCGGCGGAGGCTTCTCCCCCTCCCGCCAGAAGAGCACATGCCGCGATCAGAACTACGGCGGCACTTGCGTGGGATGGCCCCTTCATGGAACGGGACTTGATGACCACGAAGAGGACGGGAATGACCAGAAGCGTGAAGAACATGGACAAAACGAGGCCGAACGCAATCACGCTCGCAAGTGGGCTCCAGAGCAACGATCGAGAAAGAATCATTGGAGTCACCCCAACTGCAGCAGCCATCGTCGTAAGAAATATGGGCCGCAGACGACGCTGCCCGGCCTCTGTCGCTGCTTGCTCAAGGGGGTGCCCCTCGGCGACCTTCTCTTTAATATAATCGACGAGGATGATTGCGTTTCGCACCACAATACCGGATACGCTGATAAGACCGATAAAAGCCATGAATCCGAAGGGGTTACGGGTAACATGCAATCCGACCGCTGCACCGAGAAGCGATAACGGTATCGATGACATGACAACCAAGGGCTCTGACACGTTCCGGAATTGGATGAGAAGCACGAGAAAGATAGCGACAAGGCTGATCGCAAGGGCGCCGACCAGATGAGGCGTATTGTCATCCTGATTG
>DMNE01000091.1 GCA_003453735.1 Nitrospiraceae bacterium
GGGCGAAAGGGTTCCCGATGGCTATTACGGACGAGCTTACTGGCCTTTTTAACCGAAGGGGATTCTTGACTATAGCTGAACGGGAGGTAAAACTGGCAAAGCGCTATAAGAAAGAAATATTCATGCTTTATGTCGATCTGGATGGTTTAAAGATGATTAATGATACATTTGGGCACATGGAAGCGACCAGGCTTTAATCGACGCTACCAATATCCTTAGGAAAACATTTCGAGAGTGCGACATTATTGCGCGCCTAGGAGGAGACGAGTTTGCGGCTATTCCGGTGGGAATTAATGGAGACAATATCAGGACAGTTACTGATCGGTTGCAAAAAAGCCTGCAGGCTTACAACGCAAAAAGGGAGTGTAATTACAACCTGTCGATGAGTTTGGGAATAGCCCGTTTTGATCCAGAAAAACCTTCTTCTATGGATGAATTGATAACTAAGGCAGATCAATCNNATGTACAAGCAGAAAAGGCAAAAGCAGGCATCTCAGAAAAAACCGCTCTCAGTCATACGACCGGAAATAAGCATCAATTGAGGGTCGGCCGGGATTTCTGGCAAGCCCACCCACCGCTCGGCCTCTTCATGGCGCGGATCAAGAGTGTGTGTTTATCCTCCTGTTAATCGCAAAATCTTCTCCGGCAGCCTTTCCACGACAATCNNCAATCGGTGTGCCAACGCTTTTTGGATAAAAGATACTTCATATAACTGAATAATCTAGTGGCCAAGGAGTGAAATAAACCGTCTCCATTGTGACATTTTCGTTCGGTCAGAATTGACAGATTAAAATAGGATGCTAGAATCAATATGTGGTTGATGAGCGTTGACATTTTTCGTGGGGGAAGTTGCAGTTTGAAGGATAAGACGAGGTTTTTTAGGCGCAGGTTCTGCTTGACGTTGTCATGTCTCTTGTGTCTTGAGAATTGAGAGAAAGCGGCGGATCACAAGAGACAGGTAGACGCGGGGAGAGAAAAATAGAGCGGGCAAAAGGAGGCAGATGTGTTAATATTAGCGGCACTAATCGGGGTGGCTCTGATCATCGTGATTCTGTGGGAAGGATTCGAGGTCATTATCCTCCCACGGCGGGTGACGCGGCGCTTCCGTCTCAGCCGGTACTTTTTCCGGTCCTTCTGGTACTTCTGGAGGGCGATAGGTAACGTCCTCGTACCAGTGAAGTACCAGGAAACCTGGCTGAGCTTCTTCGGGCCACTTTCTAATCTCGCTATGATAGGTGTCTGGGTCAGCGGACTCATTATAGGCTTCTCACTGCTTTACTGGTCAAGTGGCTCGCCGGTTCGTACAACCGAAGGAAGTGCCGGCTTCATTACTGATCTGTACTTGAGCGGTACAACGTTTTTCACTCTTGGGTTGGGGGATGTGATCCCTCGCAGCAACCTGGCACGCTTTCTTACGGTAGTTGAGTCGGGGATGGGGTTTGGCTTTCTTGCCCTTGTCATCAGCTACCTGCCTGCCCTTAACCAGTCCTTTTCCCGGCGAGAGGTGAGCAATTCGCTTCTTGACGCCCGCGCCGGCTCCCCGCCTAGTGCCGCTGAGATGTTGAGGCGGCACGCTGACGAACATGGGATGGAAGGGCTCAGGCAGCTGCTCCTGGAGTGGGAGCGCTGGTCTGCTGAGTTTCTAGAAGGCCATCTCTCCTACCCGGTGCTCGCTTACTTTCGATCGCAGCACGAAAACCAATCGTGGCTTGCCGCCCTGACGGCGATTCTCGACACCTGCACGCTCGTGATGGTAGGACTGGAGGGAAGCTGTAAGCGTCAGGCGGAACTGACTTTTGCCATTGCCCGTCATGCCGTCGTGGACCTTGCTCTTGTTTTCAGAAGACCGCCGCAAAAAATGCCGCGCGATCGGCTCCCTCCGGACACGCTTGCCCAATTGCGTGGTGTTTTGACGGATGCTGGCCTGAAGTTGAACAAGGGGGAAGCAGCCGATCAGAAACTAGCGGAGCTGCGGCAGATGTATGAACCATATGTCAATGGTCTTGCCTTATTTTTTCATATCAAACTACCACCATGGGTTATTGCAGATACGAAGATGGACAACTGGCAGACGAGTGCGTGGGAACCACAAGGTGCGAGTTCTGGAAAAGCGGAGAGGGAAGGGCGGGCCAAGCGTGAACATTTCTAAGGGAAACTTTCATAGCTGTTTCGTAGAGAGGATTCAGTGGGGCGCGATTCCTCGGCTCCTCCCCTGATGCCGTAACCCTGCCCACATTCCTAGGCCTCAACATCTAGGCCAAACGTCGGGTTCGCACACTCAACACCGCGAAAGGTGAATGCTGATAAGTATTGTCAGGAATGCAGATGCAAGTCCTCTGTTATTTCGTGCTGTTGGCCGGTTTGAATCCTTCAAGCCCCACGGTCATCTTGCGGCGTTTAAGGACTCTAAGCCTTCTGCCATAGAGAGTGCACCAAAGGTGTGCATATCCTATTTCTCGGCAATGCTCGGGAATGATGGGAGGTGACCATCACCGATATGTCTGAAGTATTTCAACGCAGTGGGAATTATAGATGCTCTCTTTGTAATACCTTTGTTAATATCCCGCTCAGTTCTTGGACGTTATAGGGTTTCGGCAGGATACCGCTAAAGCCATACTCTTTAAAGTTGGCGAATATGAAGTCATTTGCGTAGCCGCTACAGACAATTGCTTTAACATGGGGATCAATTTCAAGGAGTTTCTCAATGGCCTCCTTTCCCCCCATCCCACCCGCAATCATTAAGTCTAAAATAACCGCGTCAAAGGGCTGCCCCGATCCTTTCCTTTTTTTGTACAGCTCGATCGCTTCCTCACCGTTCCTGGCTAGCTCGACCTCAAAAAGGAGATGTTTCAGTATCTCCGCAGCGATTGATCTGTCTATCTCTTCATCGTCCATGACCAAAATCCTTCCCTTTGGCAAACAGCTTTCCTTAAGGTCCTGATCGGTCAGGTGTTCTTCAGGTGCGGCGGGTAGATGAATGTGAAAGGCTGTCCCTATCCCCATCCTGGATTCTACGGAAATGAATCCTTTATGGCTTTTGATTATGGCGTAACAGGTTGTCAAACCAAGACCGGTTCCCTTTTGGTCACCCACCTCTTTGGTCGTGAAGTAAGGATCAAAGATCTTTTGAAGGTTTACGCTGGGGATGCCGATTCCCCGATCCTCGACGGATATCTTAATGTAATTTCTTTCTTTCGGGGGAAGATCGTATTCCCCTTTTTGCGTAATGTTTTCGGCAGAAATCCTGATGATCCCGTTGCCTGAAAGAGCCTCTGTTGCATTAATGACGATATTGTGGATTACCTGCCTGATCTGGTCTTCATTGATATAGACGGGCCAGAGATCATCGGCTATCTCAAAATAGCACTTGACGTTGGAATTGGAGACGGCAAAGTTAGCAGAATCCTCAATTAAACGAGGGATGTTGACGGTTCTCCGCAATGCCTCCTTCATGGTTGCAATAGTACGCAATTGGGTCATGAGGTCCTTTGCCAGGTAGGCGGCATGTTCTGCTGCTGAGAGACTCCTATGGATCTTTGTCTCCTGTTTGGCATGCGTCTTTGCAATATAAAGATGTCCTGCGATATCGTTCAGAAGATTGCTAAAATCATTAGCGATCCCTTCCACAAGAAGGCCTATAGACTCATATTTTTGGGCCATAAAGAGTTCATCTTCCATCTTTTTGTGCATGATTGCGCTTACTACAATCTGTGCCACGATCTTTAGGAGAGAAATGATCTCTTCCGACCAGCCTATTTTCGTGCTTGCTGCATCGAACTGGAGAAACCCTATGAGGGATTGATTATCCACCAGGGGAATGGCGATAAGTGTTTTGATGTTGTGTGAGAGAAGGATTTGTCGCTCCGAATGCGCCTCAGGCGGAAGATCTTCTAGGGAGGGGACGTAGAGAGTTTCGAAGTTTTTCAGTCTTTCCATGAAGAACGGAAAGTTGTCAATAGAGAGTGATCTAAAGGGATCAGTGCGCGTCGGGATTCTTTCTGAAAACCAGGCATGTGTACTTTCAAGGGCTTTTTCAGTATGGGAGAATAAGAAAATATACCCTCGGTCGACACCGACAAATTCTCCGATTGCACGTAAGGTATCAGTGATGCCGCTGTCGATCTGCTCCTGAGGGAGACTCAGGAAATTCTTCGATATAACGGTAATGAGCCTTCCAAATTCGAGCTGATAGTGCAGGGCGTGTTCTGCCTCTTTGCATTCTGTAATATCCCTGACAACGTTCACAATCATTTCTACTGCGTTGTCCTTGAGAATGGGAGACCAGGAATGGGAAACCCATTTTATTTGGCCAGTCTTGGTTCTGATGCGGTATTCGAGGTTTGCACCGCTTTCACCCTTCAACGCACGGCAATGCACTTCCCGTACTTTCTCGCAATCTTCCGGAAGACATATCGACAGCTGTTTCCCCAATAAGTCTTCCGGAGCGTACCCGAGCACGTTCTCGCAGGCCCTGCTCAAGAAAGAGATTTGCCCGGCGCGCTGGGTGAGCATAATGACATCGTTCGTGTTCTCAACGATAAAACGGTAGTTCTCTTCGCTCTTACAGAGAGCATCCTCCAAACAGCTGTTTTGCCGTTCTGATGCTCCCAATACGGATGGAGACTGCTTTTTCTCTTTTTCTTTATCACGCATTAGAGCATTTTTTTCGATGGGTTATGAATATTATACTCCCAGAGGTGATATTTTTTACATTGCCAAGTCGGGGGGCTTTTAACAGCTCCCACCGGAGGGCTCCCCCGATTGGGCCTAAGCACGTATGAAAAAGCTCAGCCACTCATCAAAAGTCTTGAGCTTGTCTTCTCCATATTCGGCGATCATTGTTCTTATTTTCCCCACGGGCTTTTCATGCATCAAATCGCGTGTATTTTTTGAGAAGAATTTATCTGCAAAACAGATAATCTTTTCTTCTATCGATAGGGGAGCCATATCCCTTTCAGGCAAGGGAAGTTTATTGTTTTTGATTTCTTCTGCGGTAATTCCTACACCCACATGCCTTTCGCATACAAGGGCATGTTTCGTAAGACCTTCTTTTTCGAGAAGTTGCCTTCCGATGTAACCGTGACAGAGATAGTGTTTATCACCATAGCAGCCTAACTTCGGTGCATTGGTATATATGATCCCGACGTCGTGGAGCATGGCCG
>DMNE01000300.1 GCA_003453735.1 Nitrospiraceae bacterium
GGTCCCCTAAAGCCTCTTTGCGAAAAAAGATGACCTTATTGACTGTTCGCTGGTTCCCTTTTGCAAATATCGCTTGCATAGAATCCTCCCGCATTTTGTGTCTTATTACTTATGCGCACACCAATAAAATACACCTTTTGCAAAAGTTTGTCAATATCTATTCCTCTGGAAAACTTGCGGGATAAAGGTTTGCTCAGAGCTTTGTCGCTTTAATTATGCGCATGTGTATAATGTTTTGTTTCGGCGCTCGAAATAGAAGGCGGTGGCAGCAGATTATGAAAGAAAGTTAATCGTTCTTTCATCGAAACTTCATTTTTATAGGATAAACCATATAAGCAAGGTCTGAGAAGTTTTGGTAAGACTGAGATGCCCTTCTCAAAAGCCACTTAATTGAGATAAACTAGAGATATGAGAATCCTGCTTGTCGAAGATGAAACGGGTGTTGCGAGCTTTATCAAGAGAGGGCTCGAAGAGGAAAATTACACTGTTGACCATGTAGTTGACGGGGAAGAGGGCCTTTCGTTGGCCTTAACCAATCAATATGATGTGATTATTCTCGATATCATGCTTCCGGGAGTCAATGGAATTGCCATTTGCAAGCAGATACGGCAGAAGAGTATCCAGACACCGATAATGATGCTGACAGCGAAAGACTCTGTGAAAGATAAGGTCGTCGGCCTCGACTGCGGTGCGGACGATTACATGACAAAACCCTTTTCCTTTGCTGAGTTTGTTGCACGGGTCAGGGCTCTCCTGAGACGGAAACAAGACAGTCTCATAGAACTACGGTATCGGACGCTTAGGATTGATACTCTTTCTCACAAGGTTTATGCCGGAGATAAGGAAATCATGCTCCGTCCCAAAGAGTTTGCCATCCTCTTGTATCTCTTGAGAAACAAAGGACGGGTCCTCTCCAGAACCCAGATTATCGAAAATGTGTGGGGATACGATTTTAATCCTACAACCAATATCGTGGACGTGCATATTAAGTCCATACGTGAGAAAATCAATGAATTTACCCCTTCCGATTTTATTCGTAGTGTGCGGGGAACAGGTTACATGATCGACACCGATTCGTCTGAAGACGCTCATGATTGAGCTCACCCAGAAGAAGCTTACCATACGATTTTCGTTAATTATGCTGGCATTCACCGTACTGATATTGACGGTTATCTCCCTATATTTTCACCAGAGCGTCATGAACGCTGCCAAGAGGCATGTGCGAGATGATATCCAGCACGAATTCGTCGAGCAATTCCATCGTACGGGGTTAGATACCTATAGTAGTCAGTGGGATGCTTACCACTTTGAGATTCTCAATGCAAACGGGGATATCGTGGTTTCCTCGCGGAGGGCTTCTCCTTTTTATCCAGCGCTCAATAGAAGTCTCTTGAAGAACGCCTTTTCGGGGGGACAAGGCTTTGAAACCGTGATGATACGCGGCGAACCGTATATTATCTCGTATTTCCCTCTTAGTGAGAAGTATGTGGGAAGAATTGCCTCATCTTTTGCCACAGAAATCCAGCATGAGCGGAATTTCCTGAAGTTAATACTCATAACATTGCCCGGAACGCTTTTCTTGTCTTTCCTGGTCAGCCGTTATCTGGTCAAACAGGCCATGAAACCAATATCGAGTGTCTTCACCTTTCAGGAAAACTTTTCGTCCAGTGTCAGCCATGAACTTCGTTCCCCTCTGGCCTCGCTGAAGGGGAACTTCGAGGTTTCGTTGAGGAAGGAGAGATCTATTGACGAATACAGGGAAACTCTTCGGTCCGGGTTGGCCGAGGTGGACCGCATTATTAACCTGCTTAATGATTTATATCTCCTGGCCTCTTCACGAATTAAGTCCTTAGACCTCTTCAGACAGCAGGTGGATATTATAGCGATAATCGGGGAGCTGGTGAATGGATACCTGCCCCGCTTAAATTCCAAGGGGATAAAACTCGTTAATACTGCGGATTCAAGAGTTTTCTGCATATGCGATGAGGGTCTCATAAGGAGGGTTTTTGATAATATTATCAATAATGCCTTGAAATATACCCCTGAAGGCGGATCGATCAGCATACGTGCTTATGAAGCCTTGGGAAAGAGCCTGGTAAATGTTTCGAATACGTGTAAGGGGATCACCGATGCAGAGATAAAATATTTTTTTGAGCCCTTTTATCGTGGAAAAAACATCGTTAAAGATAATTTTGAAGGAAAGGGGCTCGGTCTCTTTATCGCCCGCTATATTGTCCGTTCACACGGCGGAGAAATATCGGCAAAAATCACTGATGCCAAGAGGTTCTCTCTTACTGTTTCCCTCCCGATGAAATAGCAGCAGGCCCCTTCATTAGTTGCCCTGATTGGAGACGCGAAACCCATGTCCAGAGTGTTACCAGATATTGTGCCGTAGAGCACTTGTATCGGGCATTGTTTTTTATGGCATCGGACAGTTATCTCAGTATTGTAAAGCTTTGAATAATACTATAACTCTAAGCAGTTATAGTATTATATGAGGCATGAAGCTGTCAGAGTATGCCAGGGGACTCGGCATCAGTTATCAAACAGCGTGGGGGTTTTTTAAGAAGGGGAAGCTCGGCAATAAGCCGCAGATTTCAAGGCCGACGTCATTGCCCACATTCATCTCTGCAGGAGGCCGACCCCCGCTCGTTATTTCATGAAGAGAATGAAGGAATGGAAGAAGCAAGGCGTTTGGGTGGATGGCATTACGAAAAGAGAGATAGAGATTATTCTTGACTCGACCCATGACGGCATGATCGCCGTCAACGAAGCGGGCATCGTAACCCTCTTCAATAAGGCTGCCGAGAGGATTACCGGACTGAATGTTGCGGACGTACTCGGGAAACCGGCAGTTGAGAGTATCCCTAACACCCGCCTGCATGTCGTCTTATCCAAAGGGGAACCGGAACTGAACCAGCAGCAGAATCTTGGTAATGCGGTGATCATCACGAACCGAGTTCCAATCCGGAATGAACAGGGAAGGTTAATCGGAGCGGTAGCTGTTTTTCGTGATATCACAGAAATCAAGAGTCTTGCCGAGCAGGTCTCTGATCTCTGGAAGATGAGAAGTCTTCTCGAGGCAGTCATCGAGGTGACCGAGGATGCCATCTCCGTGGCAGACGAGAACGGCAATACGATCATCGTGAATTCCGCCTACACCCGGATCACGGGACTTCCGAAGGTTGCGGTGCTGAACAAGCCAGTTACCGTCGATATTGCCGAAGGCGAGAGCATGCACTTGAAGGTGCTTCAGACAGGGAAACCGGTTCGCAAGGTGCATATGAAAGTGGGACCTGCCAAAAAAGAGGTGATTGTCAACGTCGCTCCTATATTCTTGGAAGGCAGGATTCGGGGCAGCGTTGGCGTGATTCACGATATTTCGGAGATCATTGCCCTGACGGAGGAACTCTCAAGGGCAAAAAGATTGCTCCGCCATCTGGAAGCACGGTATACATGGGAGGATATTATCGGCAAGAGCCTTATTATCGGAAGGGCGAAGGAACAGGCCAAAATGGCTGCTGAAACTCCTGCAACGGTTCTTTTGCNNGGAGAGAGCGGAACGGGAAAGGAACTTTTTGCTCATGCCATTCATAACGCGAGCCCTCGGAGAAAGGGAAAGTTTGTGAGGGTTAACTGCGCAGCCATAGCAGAAAGCCTTCTCGAAAGCGAGTTGTTCGGATACGAGGGGGGTGCTTTTACCGGAGCCCTGAAAGGGGGGAAAAAAGGACTTTTTGAAGAAGCCAACGGCGGCACGATCTTTCTTGACGAGATCGGCGATATAAGCCTCTCCCTCCAGAGCAAGCTTTTGCGGGTTCTTCAAGAAAAGGAGATCATGCACGTCGGAGGGACAAGATCTGTTCCTGTGGATGTACGAATCATCGCTGCGACAAATGCAAACCTGGAGCAGAACCTCCAGTCAAAAACCTTCCGCGAAGACCTTTACTACCGTTTAAATGTTCTCCCGATTCATATACCGGCCCTAAAGGAGCATAAAGAGGACATAGGGCTTCTCGCAGAGCATATCATAGGGGTACTCAATCAGGAATTCGGCCGTGAGGTGCAGAAGATATCAGAGGGGGCTGTTCAAAGCCTCCTCGATTACGACTGGCCCGGGAATGTTCGGGAGCTCGAAAACATACTGGGAAGGGCAATGATTACCATGCGCCCGCAAGACACCACGCTGGAGGTGGAACATCTTCCCCTTCGGCCTTGTGATAAGATGAGTGGCGCACCTTCGTTTCCGGTTCAGGCGCAACCTCTTGGAAAAGCCCTTGCTGAGGCTGAGCGGGCTGTTCTCCTTCGGGCGCTGCAAGAGGCTAGGGGCAATCGGACAAAAGCCGCCGCCCTCTTAGGGATTTCGCTTCGGAGCCTGTTTTACAAAATAGAAAGACACGCATTGAAGTAAACGTTCTGTTTTTTCTTTGTGCCATTGTGAACTTTGATGCCTCTGCACTTCCCTCTTCATCTTGCTTTTTTTTCTTGCGGATTCGCCAGAGAAGAACGTTTCACTCGCAACGAGAAGTTTCCCGCCAGCTTTTCCATCGGGAAGAGAAAAAAACGTGAGTGAGCTAGTCTATCTCTGTCAATGAAATTCTCGGAGTTTAAGTGATACAGGGAAGAATCACCGGGGCGATGCGACGACACTCCTTAAGGCATCTTCAAATTGCAGTGCGATCGTATCCCATGAAAAGTTCTTTGCGAAGTTCTTTCCCGACCCGCCCATGCGTTGTCTTTGCGAAGGATCCTCTATGAGAAGCTCCATCTTTTCGGCTAAATCATCTACCGAACCAGATCGAAAACACAGGCCGAAACCATTTTCCTCCACAAACTGTAACTCAGGGATGTCGCTCACTAAAACGGGCTTCCCGCATGCGGCAGCCTCAAGAATACTAATCGGGGATGACTCATGGCGGGAAGGCAGGACAAAGAACTTCGCACGGGAAAGGAGCCGGACCTTCTCCTGTCCTGCTACAAAACCTGCATATCTGACCCTCCTCTTCACCGCAGGGGACAGCTTTGAAACAAGCGCATCGAAGGGATCAAACTCGTATCCTGCAAGCACAAGGTCAATATCTGCGAATTCTTCGTTGAGCTTTTCGAAAGCACGCACGAGGAGGTCAAGCCCTTTTGTATAGATATCTATCCTGCTTAGGAACAGGATATAATTGTCATCTTCTGCCGGCACATCCAGGAGTTCATCGTTTATCCCATTCGGTATGACTGGACAGAGGGCAACAGCGCCTTTTACTTTTGCAAGAACCTTTTCCTTTGTCACCGGTGAAACAAAGATGAATTTTCTGTACAACAAGGGATAGAACTGCTCCACAAGAAAGAGCGGGAAGGAGTAGAATAGGCTGAATTTCTTCAGGGAATGTCTTTCCATAATTCCCTGCACCTGTAATACCACAGGCGTTTTGGTAAGAAAGCGTGAAAAGAAAGGGGTGGCCGGCAAGAAATTCTCTATGATAATATCAAAGGCATCCCCATGGCGTCTCACAAACTTCGCGGCCTTGACTGTATAGCAGAGAACGCTCCAAGAGAGGCTTTTGCTCTCGATTCCCACAAAAGTGTGCTGTAGCCCATCATGTTGACCGTCCCTCACATCCCGGTATTTCAAGGCCAGGAAGGTGATATCGTGTCTCTTCTTTAACCTGCGGTAAATCTCATACGCCCGGACCCCAGCACCGCCAAACCCAAATGGACTTTCAGGGGTTTCATAGATGAGCTGGAGAATCCTCATTCCGAATCGGAGATCAATCCAAACTTCTGGATCCTGTACCTGAAGGCATCCCTCCCGAGGTTCAACAATTTGGCTGCCTTGCTCTGGTTCCCCTTGGCCATGATGAGGGCCTTCCTCAGCAATTCTCTCTCTACGCTGTCTATGTCAATCCCTTCCTCAGGCACGTCAATGTTGAATCCGTCACCGGTTTTCTGTTTCGATGCCCCGACTTCCACACCCTGGTGGGCAATCTCTGAAGGCAGGTAGTCAGGAGTTATGTATTCTTCGCTCAGCAGGATCATAGCCCTTTCTATGACGTTCTTGAGTTCTCTGACGTTTCCAGGCCACCGATATCTCAGAAAGAGTTTGCTGGTCTCCGGCGATTGTCCCTTGATATGTTTTTTGAATTCGATATTGAAGCGCTCGATGATGTTTTGAGAGAAGAGGAGGACATCTTCGCCCCTCTCCCTGAGGGGAGGCAAATAGAGAGGGATGACCTTTAACCGCCAGTAGAGGTCCTCTCTGAATGTTTCCGACCTTATTTTCAGCTGCAGATCTCTGTTGGTTGCTGCAATGACCCTCACATCAACAGTTATCTCAGCGGTGCCTCCCAGTCTTCTGAATGTCTTATTATCGATAACCTTGAGCAACTTCGCCTGCANNCTCAAAAAGACCCTTCTTGGGGGTGGTGGCACCGGTGAACGCTCCCCGCTCATATCCGAAGAGTTCGGATTCTATGAGATTCTCGGGAAGAGCGGCACAGTTGACTTCAATAAAGGACTTTTGAGCCCTGCTGCTCTGGTTATGGATGATCCGCGCAATGAAATCCTTACCTGTTCCTGATTCGCCCTCTATGAGAATGGTCGAGGTATTGCTCGTGGCGAGCTTTTTGATGACCGACTTTATTTCCTGTATTTTGGGAGAATTGCCGATGATATGTTCGAATCGATAATCACCAGATTTTGCCTTATACCGTGTGACCTCTCTACGTAAAAAAGCATTTTCGAGTGCTTTTTCCATGACGATGTGCAATTTCTCCATCTCAAAAGGCTTTTCGATAAAATCATGGGCACCAAACTTCATGGCATCCACAGCTGTCTTTATATTGCCAAAGGCTGTTATGATGATTACCGGTACATCTTTGTCAATAACCTTGATTGAACGGAGGACATCAATTCCCGACATGTCAGGGAGATTCACATCAAGCAATGCTATGTCAGGCAGTGTCTCTGAGAAGATTTTCATGGCCTCGGTGCCTTTTTCGGCCTGGGTGACCTCGTATCCTGCCTTCTCCAGGTTCTCTTTCAGATACCATCTGATAAGCTTTTCATCATCAACAATAAGGACTTTTTCTTTCACACGGCCCCCCTTCCTTCCTCTTTCCAGGAGGGTTGTTGGCTTTTTCTCTCATTGTCAGAAAACGATCGCTGAGAGTCTTTATTTGGTCTCATTTTCCTCTTTCTTTTTTGAGACATCTTCTTCTTCTTTTTCTCCCTTCTTTTCTTTAAGGGCTTTTGATATCTCGGTGAGGCGCTTCATCACGAGGTGATTCACCGTTCCCTCAGGATAGGTGCCGTCCTCGCCGAGTCTCCCTGCCTGCAGGCCGGTAAGTATCTCTATTCCCTCTTCAATAAGATCGATAGGATAGATGGAGAATTTCCCGTCTCTCACCGCATCCACGACCTCCTTTTTGAGCATAAGGTTCTTGACATTTCTCCTCGGAATAATGACGCCATGGCCCCCGTCGAGACCTCTCAATTTGCAGAGCTCAAAAAAGCCTTCTATCTTTTCATTGACTCCCCCTATGGGCTGGACGACACCATTCTGGTCCATAGAGCCCGTGACGGCAAAATGTTGTTTTAGGGGAACTCCTGAGATGCTGCTGATGAGTGCATAAAATTCCGCACAGGTGGCGCTGTCCCCTTCGATCATATCGTATAACTGTTCGAAAGTTATAGAGGCGGAAAGACTTATCGGTTTCTTTGCGGCATAGGTGCTGCCCAGGTAGTTCGTGAGTATCAGTACGGCTTTCTCATGGACCTTTCCGCTCATTTTCGTCTCACGCTCTATGTTTATCACACCCGCCTTGCCGGTATAGGTCCTCGCGGTTATTCTCGAAGGCCTTCCGAAGCTGTAATCACCGAGGCTGAACACGGCAAGCCCATTTATCTGTCCCACCTGCTCCCCCGATGTATCGACAATCAACGAACCTTCCGCTGTCATTTCGAGAAGCCTCTCTTCAATCTTATTGCTCCGGTAAACCCGCTTCTCCATCGCCTGTTCGACGTGTTCGGTCTTTACGAGAGGGCTGCCTGCTTTGCGAGCCCAATATGTCGACTCTCTCACCAGGTCGGCAACATCGCTGAATCGCGATGTGAGCTTTTCCTGGTGGTCCGTCAGCCTCGATCCGAATTCTACCACCCGTGCCACGCCCGACCGGTCAAAAGGAAGCAACCCCTCTTCCTTGCATACCATAGCGATGAAGAGGGAATACCTGTGAAGATTCTCTGAGGTTCTCTCCATCCTGCTGTCAAAATCAGCCTTCACTTTGAACAGTTCACGGTACTCCTCATCGAGGTTATACATGAGATAATAGAGATACGGGCTCCCAATGAGTACCACTTTGACATCAAGCGGTATCGCCTCTGGTTTGAGCGCTGTGGTTGAGATGAGGCGGTACTGCTCCCAGACATCCTCAATCTTTATCTCCTTGTTCCTGATGCACCGCTTGAGGGCATCATAGGAAAAGAGATTTTTAAGAAGGTCAAGGACGTCAATTACGATGTAGCCCCCATTTGCCCTGTGCAGTGAACCTGCCTTTATCAGAGAAAAGTCAGTCACCGCGATGCCGTATTGGAATTTGTGTTCAATGCTGCCGAAAAGGTTGTAGTAGGTCGGGTTGCTTTCAAATACGCAAGGCGCGCCCTTACAGTCTCTGTTGTTCACCAGCAGATTTACTGAATATCTCGTAAAGGTCGGTTCCGTTTTCTGCGTTTTCATGAAAGGGAACGGCGGGGCCTGTTCCTCTGTAGGCTTAAAGTCATCAAGATGTCCCAGAATATCCTCTCGCACTTCCTCAAGATAGGTGACAATCTTTTCATTCTCCCCATATTTCTTCTTTAGATCGTCAATCAGGTGTCCTACTGATGCGAGCGCCGCCTCTCTCTCGAGTTTCAGGAGGCGTTCTTTCAGGAGCTTCTCGCCTTCCCTTACCGCTCTTACGACATCATCGAGCTTATCCTGCAGAAGCTTGCCTATCTCTTCTATCTTTTTCCTGGTGTCGGCATCGAGAGTCTCAAATTCCTCTTCGGTAAGAGGCTCTCCTGTCTTTTTGACCGGTACGATAACTAGTCCGCTGACGGTTTTCCGTATGGCAAAACCTTTTGCCTGCGCCTCCTCCTCAAGACCGTTGAAGAGAACCTTCTGGTTTTTCTGGAATTCTTCGGCTATCCTGTTCTTCTGTTTTTCGTACTCCTTCGACTCAAACACCTTTGGTATTTCGACCCTCAGGGACGTGATCAGTTCGTCCATATCTTTATGGAAAGTCGAAGCCTGTCCCGGCTTGAGGGAGACCGCTAAAGGAGTATCGGGGCTCTTGAAATTAAAGACGTAGCACCAGTCAGAGGGGACTGGTTTGGCAAGGGATTTTTTTTCGAGGATCGACTTAATGGTGGACTTCCTGCCCGTGCCGTTTTCTCCCAGCAGGAAGATGTTGAAACCGTAACTGTAAAGGCTCAGACCGAAATCAATGGCATCCAACGCTCTGGTCTGTCCGATGGTTCCTTCAAGGGGAGGAAGATCGTCCGTCGTCATGAAGGACAATACCGTCTCGTCACAACACCTGTAGAGTTCGTCAACTCCGAGACTTTTTACCACGGCTCACCTCCTAAAATTCTAAAGTAATTATAAAAAAGAAAAAAGGTACAATACAATCGATTTCCCCTTCAGGACATCCGCCGCGAATCCTCGGCATTGAACCACTCTATCGATAGTTCTTTGATAACCCAGAGTATGGGGTTGCACACCTCAAAAGAACCAGGTTCATGTCCAAATACTATCATATTTCGTCACAGAAATATCAACAGCTGTTAACCCCCATTATGCTCTTCCCCAAAGGGGTAGGAAAGGATAAAGCTCGAATGTTCACGCCCTCGGATGGTGCTCCCGGTATACCTTCTTAACCCTCTCCATGGTCACCTTGGTATATATCTGGGTCGTAGAGATATCAGAATGGCCGAGCATTTTCTGGAGGGAACGCAGGTCTGCGCCGCCTTCAAGGAGATGTGTTGCAAAGCTGTGCCTGATCGTGTGGGGAGAAATCTCCATTCCGAGATCTTTCCCGTAAGCCTTCATGGTCTGCCAGAATCTCTGACGCGTCATGTGCGTACCTCTGCTCGTCAAAAAAACATGTCCCGAACGCCGTTGCTTCAGAAGCAGAGGCCTAGATGCATGGATATAGCGTTGAATCTTTTCCTTTGCTCTCTGATTCATGGGCACGATCCGCTCCTTTGAGCCCTTACCGACAATCCTGAGGAATCCTGCCTCGAAATTGAAATCCTGCAATTGGAGATTCACGAGTTCACTGACCCTGAGGCCCGAAGAATAAAGGAGTTCAAGCATTGCAGCGTCCCTGGAAGATCGCGCCGAACGGACCGATCTGTTCACGCCGCCACCAGAGTGGTCTGACTGAGCGAGAATCTCCTTGATCTCATCAACGGTCAGTGCTTTCGGCAGCCTATCCCATTTCTTTGGGGAATGGAGATTTTCCGATGGGTCGCTGTGCATCACCTTCTCGATCAGGAGAAATTTGCAGAGACCCTTGATCGATGAAATCGATCTGCATATGCTCGGCAGCGCGTAAGCCTTCTCCCTCAGTTCATCGAGGTAATCGATGATATCCGTTCGTAAGAAGCTGCCAAGACCTTTCCCTCTCGAATGAAGAAATCCAGCAAATCCCGCGAGATCTCTCCCATAGGAATCCAGGGTATTCTTCGACAGTCCCTTTTCCACAGAGAGGTATGTGAGAAAGTCATTAAGTAACTGCACAGGATATATACTCTTCAATCCCCGTTGATTGCCGCAACTGCTGATACAGGATTTCGGCAATACGGCATAGGTTGACCGTATCCTCGCGATTATAGAGCAGCAACAGCCGTCGTGCTTCTATGCTGCCCTTTCGTGAGTGTTCCCATAATTTTACGGCATCATAGCCATCCAAGCCTCGAACGAGTTCGTCCCGCTCAATGCCGAGCAGTGCCTCGAGTTTCTTCAGTCCTCCGGTAAACCCCAATTTTCTCGCGGCGTAGCAGAGGTCAAAGTGGGGAATGTCGAATCTCGCGCCAGGAAACGATCTCAGGAGAAATGGAATATCAAAAGAAACCCCATAATACGTGATGAGGCACCTGTACCCTGAGATCTCCTTATTGAGGTTCTCCAGCGTGAGATTTTCTCCTGCCACGAGTGATCTCCACTCATAACCGTTGTATAAACCGACAACCGTAACATAGCCTCCGCTGCCGGGTTGGAAACCATTCGTCTCTATGTCAAGGTAGAGTGCTTTTTCCTTAAAAATTTCAAACAACCTCCAATGCTCTCTCCTTTTCACGGCCCGTGCAAAAAAGTGGGCATTCCTTTCGTTGAGCTTTCGAGCAGCGACAGAAAGCGCGTCGTCATAAATCGGTTTTTTCTCAGGGCTGAGGATACGTATGTCTCCAGCTTGACGAAAATCATCCCATGTTAGGATGCCATCTTTCCATAATCGCTTCTCCAGTTTTTCCCCGATACCGTTGAGGATACTAAATGTATTTCTTATCATGGCCAGTTCCCTTCGCAGTCCTTGCCGTATTATACCTGGTAAGCAGTATTCGACACAATAGAGACATCGGCAAGGGAAGGACAACTTTTTTCTGATGAGGTGAAGACAAAAAAACGAGGCACGGAAATTTTCCGTGCCTCGTTTTTTTAGAACAGAAATTACTTCGCCGGTTCAGTAGCCGGTTTTTCAGCAGGCATTGCCTTCTTTGCAGGAGCTTTCTTCTCAACAAGGCTTATTGCGACTTTCTTGCCATCCATTTCTTTGAACTTTACCATGACCTTGTCGCCAACTTTAACGTCAGCAAGCTTAGCCGCTACTTTGTCATCTGCTGTAAGTGCTTCCTCAGCCTTTTTGCTCTTGACCGTGAGGGTCTTTGCTGTTGCATCGACTGCAGAAACCTCACCAGTAATCTGATGCACCTTTGCAATCTTCTTTGCCGGTGCTGCTTGCTCCGCAGGAGCAGCAGGAGCAGTCGTATCAGCTGCGAAAGAGAGTCCCGCAACCGTGAGAACAAAGAGTACTGAAACAATTAACACTATGACCTTTTTCATGAAATCACCTCCTTTCATAAAGATATCGCTTCTGTATGACTTACAAAATTCATGCCAGAAATGCAAAGACGCAGGAAGCATGCGGAGCACGAGAAAAGGTAGTGCCGGGCAGGAAGGGCCGGAGAACAAAGGAAAACCGTTCCTTTTTTAGGGAGCCTCCTCCTCTTTTAGGGAGGAGGCTTCAAGGTGAAATTTCTCCCATCGGTACCAGAAAGTCTTATAACTCATGCCGAGAAGCCTCGCGGCCTTTGCAGCTACATTGTTGGCTTTGGTCATCGCCTTTTTCAAGAGTTCCTTTTCGAGTTCTTCAAAATTGAGGCCATCATCGGGGATATCGATATCGAAAGCGCCCTGTCGCTGTCCGGACCGCAACTCACTCTTTATGTCTTTCAGTTTCATTATATCCGATTCGCACATGAGAACAGCTCTCTCTATAACCGACTCCAGCTGTCTTATATTGCCGGGCCAATGATATTCGACAAGGGCTCTCAAGGCGGCATCCTCTATGCCCCCGAGTCTCTTGCCAAATTCACTGTTATATCGTTTGAGAAAATGGGATACCAGTTCCGGAATGTCTTCCTTTCTTTCCCGCAGCGGGGGGAGTTCTACGGTGACGACACGCAACCGGTAATAGAGGTCCTCCCTGAAATTCCCCGCATTCATTTCTTTTTCGATGTCTTTGTTCGTTGCTGCGATGATCCGGACATCAACTTTTGCAGCGTCTCTTCCCCCCAGTCTTCTTACCTCTTTCTCCTGGAGGACCCTCAGGATCTTTGATTGGGTCATGAGCGGCAGGTCACCAATCTCATCGAGGAACATGGTGCCCCCGTTGGTAGCCTCGAAGAGCCCGATCTTTCTCGTTGTCGCCCCGGTAAACGCCCCAGGTTCGTAACCGAATAATTCACTCTCAAGGAGAGTCTCAGGGATGGCACCACAGTTTATGGCAGTGAAAGATTTGGTGCAGCGTGGACTGTTGTAATGGATAGCCCGAGCAATGAGTTCCTTGCCTGTGCCGCTCTCTCCAAGGATGAGGACGGTCACGGGGCTGTATGAAACCTTCTTCACGAGATGAATGACTTCCTCCATCACCCGGGCATGTCCTACGATGCCCTGAAAGCTAAACTTGTCATACAAGGCCTGCCGGAGTTCCTGATTTTTTCTTAGAAGCTCTGTCCTTTCCACCGCCCGTTTCACGGTTAAGAGGACTACATCCTTATCGAGGGGCTTGGTGAGATAGTCAAAAGCCCCTTTTTTCATGGCTTCAACTGCAGACGTGACCGTCCCAAATGCCGTCATAATAACCATGGAAGGTGTCTGCCCGATCGATTGAATTTTATCCATGAGCTCAAGGCCGTCCATACGTTCCATCTTGAGATCTGTGAGGACGACATCCGGATTGTACGACTTACTGATTTTGAGTGCCTCTTCACCTGAGGAGGCTATATAGGTCTCGTAACCCTCTTCTGATAGGATTGTCTTGAGGATATTCCGCTGTAACGGTTCATCATCCACGACAAGAACAACTGCCATAAGGCCAGATTTCTCCTCGATAAAACGGTATTCAGTTTACTGGTAAACTGATAATGACACAGCTCCCTACGCCTTCGTCGCTAGAGAAATCTATCTTTCCGCGGTGCTCTTCGATAATGCGCTTTGTTGTGGCAAGGCCGAGCCCGAGGCCGCTCGTTTTTGTGGTGAAGAACGGCTCGAAAACCTTGGAAAGATGTTCCTTTGAGACCCCCCTTCCAGTATCCTTTACGGAGAGAACGAATTTCCCATCGTCTTTTGCCGTAGCGATTGTGAGCGTTCCTCCCTGCGGCATCGCCTGAAAGGCGTTCATAACAACATTGAGAATACATGTTTTCATCAGTTCCGGGTCTACCGTAATTTCAGGCATGAAGTTAAAGGTTTCTTTTATGACAATCCGTTCTGAAGCGGCTTTCGCCTTAATAATCGCCACCACACCGTTCAGCATCCCTTCAATGGGGATGCGCTGAACATTTAATTTAAACGGTTTTCCATAATCGAGGAAATCACTGACCAGTTTGTTCAGCCGGTGAATCTCCTGTTTTATGCTTGATACCAGGGCCACAAAGTTTCTCGCTTCCTCACTCCGCTGCGGGCGGTACTTTTCTCGTATGTGGTCGATGCTCAGGCTTATGAAGTTCAGGGGATTCCGTATTTCATGGGCTATGCTTCTCGACAACTGACCGACTGCTGAAAGGTGTTCTGCCTCACGTAGTCTCTCCTCAAGGCGTTTATTCTCCCGTAACCGTTCCACCATAAAATTAAAGCTTGCGGTGAGTTCCCCTATCTCGTCTTTCCTGTCGGTAGGGAGATTTTGGTCTAGATCGCCGGCAGCCACTTTGCGCGCGGCGTCGACGACACTATGGATCGGTTCGGTATACCGCAGCGAGAGGATTATCGCAATGCCGATCCCAATACCAAAAACGAGGAGGGTGGCGAATATCCTTTTGATCATATTGTGCTTGAGCATTTCAGAAACATCATCGGCATTGATCTTCAGATGGATATAGCCATAATGAGCCCCGCCTGCGATAACCGGCACAATGACATTGTATGTTTTCCCTTCCGTTGAGACGGGTTCACCGAGCTCCGCCTTAATAACCAGCTCTTTCTTTTTCGGGTTAATGGAAGCCCCAATTTTGCTTGGGTTCGTACTTGCGATGATCTCGTCCGAATTGCTATCGATGATCGAAATCTCATTGATACCCTTTGAGTTTAGCCCCTTCAAATACTGGGCAAGTCTGGTCTCGTCGGTTTCGCCGCTGCCGGTAACCTGTTCCACGCCAACCTGGATCGCCTTGGAAAGCTCGGCAGTTTGATTGCTGAGCTCTTTCAACAAGACTCTTTCGGATTGCCAGTACAGGAAAAAAAGAACGGATAAGAGTATGGAGCTCAGGAAGAGCATCATGAGAACGAGTTTTTTGTTCAACGAGAGATTTAAAAAGGTATTCTTCACCATGTTGATCTCTTATTATAACTCAACTCCCTATGAATTCCATCATTCGGAAAACGGGCCACAATCGACGGGATCGTACTGGCATGACATCCTCCCACCGCTAAATTGCTGACGCAGTTATAGCGGAGGTTTCCTTTTGGCAACAGCGCTGACATGGATAGGGCCCACGCGCAGAGCGCTTCCTGGGAAGCAACCGCATGAGGCGAATGAGCATATGCTCAGGAGCAAGGAAGGGCATCAGGAATATATAAGGCACGCGGAGTTCATGACGACACACCTCATTACTGTTCCCAGGATGCAAACCTCCAAGCGGAGTTGCACAATGCCACTGTCTTCCATCTTTTTCCTTCGCGGCAGAAAAGATGGAGTAAATGCCTTCTCAGAGAGATTCGATGAACTTCTTCAGGGCTGTCGACGAACGGTCGGACATCTCGATGAACTCCACTCCAACATCATATCGCTCTAAATCACTATCAGAGATACTGAGACACGAAGCGACCCGTCCAAGAAACTCTATGGTGTCGTCTTTACCAAGGGATAATTCCATGGAGAGAGTATCTCCGACTGTGAAAGCCTCGTCGGTTTCCATGAGCAAGCCGCCAAGACTTACCTTCTTGACCCTGTAACTAAAGGGAAAATTCAGCGTTGCCTTTTCAGGAGAGGTGATATCAAACCTTACAATGACTCTCTTCTCAGGGGATTTCTTGTGATGTTTGATGAAATCAATGACTTCTGTCATCTGGGTGGACTGGACATCTTTGAACCTCATACCTGCCGTATAGAGCGGCATGGTCTCACCGCGTGCGTTGTTCCTGCTATCGCTCAGCACAGACCAGACAATCGTGCCTCTGACCGAGAGGGTTCTCCCTTCTTTTTCTTCAATCCTCAGCGTGTAATCCTTTCCGATGTTGAGCCTCCCGTTGGCTATCAGAGCTGCCCCACCGATGCCCATATTTATGATTTCGACCTCGGTCGCAGACATGATGCTGCAATGAATACCCTCTACGACAAACCTGTCATTTCGCCTTTTTTCGTCCATGTCTTATTTCCTAAGTCTAATACCGTAACATAAATCGGTTCTCAGCAGCAATATGCTTAGGCCATAAACGCTGCACAGGCGAGGTAATCCGAGACAAAGCGGGCCGGAAGCGATCGAAAAAATGGTTATCTCAGGACTATGGGGGAGCCCTTCGTGAGCCCGCTTATCGTTAAGCCCTTGACGTTGAAGCCCTTTCCGATAGAGATAATGCCCTTTATATAGACCGCGCCGGTTTTTTCGCCGCAGGCCTGCGTCTTGTAGACGACTCTTTTTTCGTTCGCGAGGGATTCGGAGAGGCTTAACGGCAGCGGGGTGCCGGATCCGTCGAGGAATGACACATTTTTTGTCCACGACGAAAGGAAATCCTCAGGGATACATCCGCTTTCCGCTTTTATCTCCAAAAGGGCATAGTAGTTTTCGGCCAAGCTGCTATCGGATATCTTCTCTGAAAGTCCGAGGACACTTACGGCCTCTTTATTGAGGAAGACCAAGGTGATCGGATATTCGCCGCTCCTTGTCTGCTTTATCCCTTCTGCCCATGGTTTTGTCGCGGCAGGATAAACGGACTTTTCTCCTCGATCAGGCTTCAGTGCGTGATACAGTTGTTCTCTGAAGAGAAAGATCCCCGAAAGAAGTATGAGTACAAAAAAGAGCACGAAAACTGCCTTCTTAAAGGAATTCCTGAGGCCTCTGGGCGTGGAGCTAGAAGTCCTTCCAAGAATGGCGGGCAGATGTTCTTTCAGGGTGTTTGCTGAAATCTCTTCGAGTTTTCTTGCGAGGTGCATGCCTTCGTTTATCGTGTTTTCAAGCTTTCCGGTACTCTGCAATATCTTCGCAAACGCCTCCTCAGTCTCTTTCTTGAGTGTAAGGCGCAGAGCTGTATTTTCTTCCTTTATTTGTTTTAGTTCTTCATCGAGTTTTTTGGCTTCTTCTGAAAGAAAGGCTTTTACCTCCCTCAAGACATGCGATTCTCTCATCGCTTCCTCTAGTTTCCCTGAGAGGGCATCTTTTTCCTTAATGAGTCTTTCGTATTCCTTGAGTTTCTCCTGTAGCCCCGTTAGAGAGTTTTCCTTCGCGGAAACGATACCTTTCAGTTGGGTGATCTTTTGCCCTGCGCTGGAAAGGTTCGTCTCTAGGGCTTCTGTCTTTTGGACCTGTCTCTCCAATTCAAGCTTCATAAGACTGAGGGAGTTTTCGAGTGCCTCTTTTTCACTTCTTGACGTTTCAGCGGCGTGCTTCAAATTCTCTTCCAAACGGCTGACCATACTTGAGAGACCCTCCATTTCAGCCTTCTTGCGCTCTATTTCTTTTTGGAATATCGAGCTTTTTTCTTCGACTTCTCCAATTCTACTGTCTTTCAGTGACGCTTCCCTCTCCAGCCCATTTATCGATTCAACGGCTCTGGCTGAGTCAGCCCTTAACCGTTCTATTTCGGCCTTCAGCCTTTTCTCCTCGGATTCACGGTCAGCCCTGAATTCTTCTAGTTTCAGGTCTTTGGACTTCAGGGCGTTTTCCAGTTCAGCCTTTCTTTGGCTTTCTCTCTTGAGATTTTCTTCCAGGATGCTTGCTTTCTCCAAAAGTGCTTTCTGAGTTTCCTCTGCAGATTCAACCTCCCTGAGTTGTGTCGAAAGAGCGTCCTTTTCTGTGGCGAGGGTATCCATATCGCTTTTTAGTAAAACGAGTCTCGCTCTCAACTCTGTGTTGGCATCCTGCCTCTCAGACACGGCCGTTTCAAGGGAAGGGATCCTTTCGTGAGCCTCTTTGAGCCTCATTTCGAACTCCGAGAGGGCCGTATTCTTTTC
>DMNE01000245.1 GCA_003453735.1 Nitrospiraceae bacterium
CTGTCCTGCAGCGTGTTGAAAAGCCTTTCTATTCGTCCCTTCTCGTAAGTTAACAACTGCACCTAATCCAGCAGACAAGAGACAAACTTTTCGTATTATTCATCCCTTTCATCCTCTGGCCGGAAAAGAGTATGTTCTTATCGTCCACAAGCTGAACTGGGGAGAAGACAAGGTAAGCTTCAAGGATGAAAAGGGCAATTATCACTGCATTCCAGCCAAATGGACGGATATAAATCCTCCGGATCCGTATGAGCGTACAGGGAATAACCGTTCATATTTCCGGATAGATGATCTACACGAGATCAAAGATATCATTCGGAGGCGAAAGAAATAAGGTGCAAAATGTGTCTACTAAATTATATCCATTATGTAAACACAATGATGTCCATAAAACAATGCCCCTACAGTCAGTTATTATCATCAAAAAGGCTTAGCGTCTATGCTTAAGGACATTTTACTATTGACATTTGCGGATGTTAAGTATATTATTTAGTAGACAGAAATGGAGGTGGGATATGCCGAACAAGGAAAAGATATGGTTTTTAAAGGAGGGCTCAACCTTCAATCCAAAAGCCTCAGAGGTGAAGGATGAGTTGTTCCTGAAAAACGTCTTCTTTGATCCGAGGGATCTGATGCAGGTGAAATACGAGATGCTCCGCAAGGTCGAAAAAGAAGATGTTGAAGTCAAGGAGGCAGTTCATCTTTTTGGGATGAGCCGCCAGTACTACTATAAGATTAAAACCGCTTTCGACCGAGAGGGTGTAGCAGGATTGTTGCCCGGGAAACGTGGTCCAAGGCATCCCTTTAAGCTTACCGATGCCATTGTCGGTTTCATAAATAAGATGGTTAAAGAAGAGCCCTCTACCACCAACCAGCGGATAGCGGAAAGAATTGAGACCGAGTTTAATGTTACCGTCAATCCCCGCACAATCCAACGCATGCGTAAAGGTCAAAAAAAACGGAAGGGCACAAAATGATATCTGCCAATCTCCAAAACGGATTTGACCCCGTCAGGTGTTATGAGGAATTACGGGTGAATATTTTGGAGGACCCTTTCTATAGCTCTTGGGGCAAAGACGTATTGCAGAACAGGGGTATGTTGTGCTGGTTGGATAGCGTAAATATGTTTAATGTCAGGATAACGGCCGATGATATGCCGGAAAGGGAGACTATGGCTGCCTCTTACAATGAGATTAACCCCGATGATGGATTTAGAAACAAACTTAAGACATTATTGGCCGATATCACGGTGAACCTATACCGGGAGGCGCTCTATGCATGAGGGAAAGATCAAACCGGAACATTTGCAAAGGAATGCGTATGTCTATATCCGGCAGTCCAGTATGAGGCAGGTAGTGGAGCACAGTGAAAGCACCAAGAGGCAATACGATTTAAAAAGAAGAGCTGTGGCGATGGGTTGGGCACCCGATAATATTGTCGTTATAGATGAAGATCTTGGCCTTTCAGGCAGCAGCGCAAAATGGCGGGACGGCTTTCAGTATCTCGTATCAGAAGTCGGCATGGCAAAGGCAGGTGCAGTATTAGCATTGGAAGTATCACGGCTGGCCCGCAGTTCGTCGGATTGGCACCGGCTGTTGGAGATATGTGCGATGACGGAGACCTTGATCGTGGATGAGGACGGCATTTATGATCCGCGTCACTTCAATGACAGGTTTCTCCTGGGGATGAAAGGACAGATGTCGGAAGCCGAACTCCACATGCTTAAAGCCCGATTACAAGGAGGATCTCTGAATAAGGCGCGCCGCGGCGCTTTACAATTGTCGTTGCCCATCGGTCTCTGTTATAGTGCCTCGGGGNNAAATCGTTCTGGATCCTGACAGGGAGGTGCAAGAAGCTATCAAGAGGGCGTTTGACGTCTTTGCACAAAAGGGCAGCGCTGGCATGGTAGTTCGATATTTTTCCGAAAACGACCTTCTTTTCCCGCATCGGATTAAAGGAGGGATAAATAAAGGTGCAATATACTGGAGACCGTTGCTTCATTCTTGCCTGTTAAAGGTATTGCATAATCCCAGATACACGGGGGCGTATATTTTTGGAAGGGTGCGCGTGAACAAAAATGTTCTCACCGGTAAGACAAATACTATAAAACTGCCTCAAGATAAATGGCAGGTATTCATACCCGCTCATGGGCAGGGCTATATTACATGGGAAGAATATGAAGCAAATCAGAGGAGACTGAGGGCCAATGCGTTGGCATTTGGAGGAGACNNAGCGGGCCCTCCCCGCGAAGGCACGGCCCTTCTGCAGGGGATAATCATCTGCGGCAAATGCGGCAAACGCATGACGTTAAGATATCACGAGCGTAAAGGGGAGCTAGTCCCGGATTACGTGTGTCAGAGAGAGGGTATCGAAAACAGCACCAGATCCTGCCAGTGTATACCCGGCAGAAGCATAGATAAGGCCATCGAGAAACTATTGATAGAAAAACTGACGCCTGAAAGCATAGAAGTTGCGCTCGATGTGTTTGAAGAAGTTAAACAGAAGCAGGAGGATATCAAGAAAGCCCATAGGATGAGAATGGCCAAATTGCAATACGAAGCGGATCTGGCCGGCAGGCAATACATGAATGTCGACCCTGCCAATCGTTTGGTAGCGTGCACTCTCGAGAAAAATTGGAATGATAAGCTTATGCAATTACAGATCGCCACAGACGAGTATGATCGCAAATATAAGAACAGTCCATTAGTGTTGAATCCAGAAATCAGGAACCAACTCCTGGGATTGATCAAAGACTTTTCGAAAGTATGGTATAACCCCAAAACACCACTGAGAGATAAAAAACGGATTGTGCGATTAATGATCCAGGATGTCACGCTAATGAAGGACAAGGCAATTACAATTAAGATACGCTGGCGGGGCGGTGCACATACGATTATGGAGATCCCCAAACCACTGTCGGCCCCATTTGAACGTATGACTCCAGAAGGAGTTGTTAACCGCATCAAGCAATTAAGCACAAACTATACAGCAAAGCGGATTGCTGATATATTAAACAGTGAGGGCTATGCGACAGGAACAAACCAGAAATTTACCAGCAGAAACCTCCAACAAATCATGTCGGCATACGGGATCAAAAATTACTACGCGTGTCTACGAGAAGATGGTAAGTTGACAACAAGAGAGATTGCAAAAATGCTCGGAATCTGTACAAAGACGGTTATAGACTGGTATAACGTTGGACTACTGAATGGCCATATCGCAAACGATAAGGGAGAATACCTTTTCGATCTTCCCCAAAATAATCTTCCCCCTAAAAGACCAGGAGAAAAATTGTATGTCAGAAAGAAAAAAGTTGAGAACTTCATTGAAGCACCGCACTGGGTGTAGTATGAAACCTAAGCCTTGGCCTGTGGGGAGTGAGCAT
>DMNE01000205.1 GCA_003453735.1 Nitrospiraceae bacterium
GTACGGAGCTGCTCCAGAGTAATAGCATATTTCTTCATGAGATCACAGATCTTCGTTATCCTAGCCCGTCTGATCGTTTTTTCGTATTCACTAAGGACATTGTCATGAGCTGGTCTGTGAGGAGGCCTTTTCAACATCAGAAGGAAAAGGGCGGATGCGGAACAGCTTTTCAACGAACTGATCCCCAAGGCGGTGGATGCCTTCGGGGGTGCCGTGGGCGTTTACCCCTGAAGTTGCTTTAGTATCAAATGAACTGTAGAATGGTATCAAATGGACTGAAACGGAGGTGCTTGTTAGTATGAGCAGGAACATTATGATAATTTGCTTTGTGATCATTGTAACCTCATCCTCAGCTTTTTCTTTTCAAGAAGAAGGGACTTTCTCTTATGCAGTGAATTTTGGGACATATGAAGACAACCGTCTTGGGGTGAAGTTCTCTTATCCTCTTGGCTGGAAAACTGAAATCCGATGCACTCCATCAGATTCTTATAATTGCAGGATCAGCATGGAACCCGAAGATTGGCCTGCTTTTGTTTCCTCATCGGACTTCAGTGAACCAGCCTTTCCCCTGAATATCACCGCCACTGATAAGAGGTTTGAAGAAGCTGCTGACTCAGCGGGGTTTAAACGGCGAGATGATAAATGGATAATTCTGGGTACTCATGGCATGGAAGGTGAAACTCAAGAAATTACAGGAAAGAACTGTAAAGGCATTATTGGTGAGGCAACTGTGAGCATTTATAAGAAGAACGGCGAGTATTATGCCGTGGGCCACGAAACGAGAGCGGTACTTGGAGATGGAGTAAATAGATCTGTTATTATTGCATGTGTTGCAAACGCATGTGAGGTAATTGACAAGGTAATCAGTTCTTTTGAATTTATTGAAAAACAATAACGTATTTTTTTCCGGAATGAGACATGCCTTGATGGGGCCCAGTATGAAGAGCAGGAAAAAGCGAGGGCTGAAGATCAGCTTCTTCAAGATATGCATATAGGTTCTGAATGAGGAATGATACGAAACACTAGAAAGGGTTGTACCCCGGCCATGCAGGCGTCACCCGATTTGTCATAGGCTTTTAAAGGATGATACGGCAGCATGAAAATCATGTTGAGAAACAGCATTTGAGTTACACCATAAACTCCTCCGACGATAACAGTAACATCATTGTAAAGGTGAAGGGCAATATTACCCGGCAGACCGCGATGCAACAGAACGTGGAGGCCCACGCTCTTGGAAAGCGCCCACAAATCAAGCGATACTGTGAAATGGTTTGATGGGGATACTCGGAGCAGCATGGGGATTAGCTGGAGTCTTTTTGTTGCTTGGTAGCGCCGTTTATCGACTATCCGGCGTTGCTATTGCGGCTCTTTCCTCTGATTTTCTCTGGTATCATTGGGTATTTCTGTTGCTTTGTGTTTTATTCATGGCTTATACGGAAGGATATCGCGCCTTCCAGCAGAAGTTTTCTCCGCGGGTAGCCGCGAGAGCCAAATATCTAAAGAATCATCCTAATGCTTTCCATGCATTATTCGGCCCATTTTTTTGCATGGGCTTTTTTCATTCTACCAAAAAGAGAAAGATCACATCTATTTCAGTGACCGCGGGTATTATCGTTTTGATCTTGCTGGTTCGTCTCTTGCCCCAGCCCTGGCGAGGAATCATTGATTTGGGCGTAGTGGTCGGACTCGCTTGGGGACTTATCTCTCTTTTTGTTTTTAGCTTTCGGGCATTTACTTCGGATAGGTTTGATTACTCCCCTGAAGTTCCTAAAGGGGAAACAGAATAGAAGAAAACGAACAGACGTCACTCTATGCAGCCGCCGCTTGCCCCCGGTTTTTCTGGTCTTCTACATGCTACTTGGCCTTAACGTTCTCAAATAAAAAGGTGTTATGAAATAATTAAAGGAAGATCTCAAAGCGAAAACTCGTTTCCTCGAGAGAAACTATTATATTTAAATAGGATGCGAACAATGGCCGGAAAGTTTTCAGATATTTTTTGTCATGGTGGTTCTATTCCTATGACAGACGGTAGACGTTAGAGTGTTCAGAAAAAGATTTCTTCTCAGTATGAAGGTGCTTGAATTTCACGTCTCTTTGTGAGGTGGCGAGCACTTTAAGGAACCACAAGACGAGCTGGATACCCCGTCATGCGTCCCATTGGTCTCCAGTGCTTCGCATGCTCCGCACTGAGAAGCAGGTACCTCGCTGGCACTACAAATAGCATAAACAGCGTGCTGATAGGAAAGTAAAATAGGATTCCGCTGCCCTGAAAATATTTTTGCAATGGACTGCCCTGGAGGCTCTGCATGAATTTTTTTCGCTTGACACGGAGACCCCTCTAGGGGTAGCCTCAAGTAGAATACCCTGGAGTTTTTTTCATCCATTAAATGAGAAAGCCTCGGGGAATCTTAGGGAGGTAGCTATGAAAAAGAAGAAGGCAATAGGAGCGGGGTTTTCCCCAAAGGTTTTCTTGATCACTCTTTCTTTGGCGGCGCTAGCGATCATGTCGGTGGCGTCTGGAGTCTTTGCGATCGATCTCCAGCCACTGCCCCCGGGGGACTTCTACCCCTTCGGCATGGTCGGCATCACCGCCACCGATACGGCGAGGCTAAGCGCGGTATGCGTTCCGCCTCAGCCCTGCAATGTCGTCTTCTCCTTCTATGATCAGGCAGGAAAGCTCATCACGCAATCAGATACGATGACGGTAGCCCCCGGAGCGGCCGCTTTTTATGACCTAAGTGGGGACGCAATTCCCACATCACTTATGAGCGGAGGGAAGGCCCAGGTGAGGGGAGTTGTGACTTTCCTGCCGGGCACCCTTGAACCGCCCGATCCATGTCTTTTGGAGGTCTTTGACAAGGGGACGGGGAAGACTTCTTTAGTTGTTTCTCGATCGTCTCTCCATCATTTCCGGTCTTGATCCCCCTTACGACCACCACTACCCCTCCCGGAGGGCACAACACTGTAGGAGCTAGAAATTTAAAAAGGGCTGGACAGCAGGAAAAACCGGGGCTGAAACATCAGCTATTCAAATGCGCACAAAGATTTAGATGGCCTTCTTCGCGAGAAAGCAGGATCAGGAGATCGATCGCTGCATCTTTCTCTATCTTTTACGATTCCTTTCGTCGGCTCTCCGCCCTGATCAGCTTCTTTAATCCGCATTCCTTTCTTTTCCTTTAGATCAATAATTTCAACCAGTTCCTTCTTCTCTTCCTTCAACGTTTTCCTGTACTCTTCTTCCAAAGATGGTATGGGCAGGTTCCAGCCACCAAATGTGCGATCATGAACCAAAGCTTGCCATACAAAAGGGACCTCCCAAATCTTGTGAAACAAACAGCCATTGCGGTAATATAAAAAGTTCGATAGCGGAATGAGAGATTTGACGCTTTGCTTTTTTGAGGTGATACCATGAAAAGACCTGTAACAAAGTTATTATTTTTCGTGCTGATAATGTTTGTAGCGATAGCGCTGGCGGGACCTGCACATGCCCAAGAGGTACGGCGCGCAATGCTTTCAAACGGCCTTCGCGTGGTGATTGTCCGCAACCCGTTGGTTCCGGTAGCGACAACGGCAGTCAATTACCTGGTTGGCTCTGACGAGGCCCCTGACGGCTTCCCCGGTATGGCCCACGCGCAGGAACATATGATGTTCAGGGGGAATCCCGGACTCTCAGCCGACCAGCTTGCGCGTATAACCGCAGAGATGGGCGGCAATTTCAGTGCCGACACGCAGCAGAGTGTAACACAGTATTTCTTTACTGTTCCGGCCGAGGACTTGGACATAGCCTTGCACATAGAGGCCATACGGATGAAGGGCATCCTGGACTCACAGAAATTATGGGCTGAGGAACGGGGGGCCATAGAGCAGGAAGTGGCGCAAGACTTGTCGAACCCGGAATACGTTTTTTATACCAGACTGTTAAAGAGCTTTTTTGCCGGGTCCCCTTACGAGCACGACGCCTTGGGCAGCCGCCCTTCCTTTGACAAGACCACGGGCGCGATGCTCAGAAAATTTTATAACACTTGGTATGCGCCTAATAATGCCGTACTGATCGTATGCGGAGATGTAGACCCCTCTGCCACCCTGAAGAAAATAAAAAGTCTTTTTGGCGGCATCCCGGCTAAACCTCTTCCTGCCCGCCCGGAGGTTAAGCTGGGTCCGGTACAGCCGGCTTCTTTACGTCTGAAGACAGACCGTTCCTATGGCATGGTTTCGATCGCTTTTAGAATGCCGGGCTACGACAGCCCAGACTACGCAGCATCTGTGGTGCTTGCCGATGTCCTTTCCAGCGAGCGCAGCGACCTGTTCTCCCTCGTCCCCGAGGGAAAGGCACTCTTTGCCGGATTCGAGCTTGCACCCCTTCGCAAATCAGGGCTGGGTTATGCCATCGCCGGTTTCCCATCGGACGCTGACAGCGAAAAACTCCTGGCCGAGGTGCGCAACGTGCTGCTAGCGACGATAAAAAACGGTGTTTCGGCGGATCTAGTCTCAGCCGCCAAGCTACATGAGGTGACCGATGCGGAGTTCGAGAAGAATTCAATATCAGGTCTGGCTTCGAGTTGGTCACAGGCGATTGCCGTGGAAGGCAGAGAGTCCCCTGACGATGCTATACAAGCCATACAGAAGGTAACGGTAGAGGACGTCAACCGGGTGGCCGCCCAATATCTGCGGATCGGGCAAGCAATAGATGCCGTTCTCACCCCCGAAGTCTCCGGCAAGCCTGTTTCGTCGAAGGGATTTGGCGGAAAGGAAGAAACCACAATCACGCCATCCATTCATGTAACTCTTCCTGGTTGGGCCACGAAGGCTCTAGCCCGGCTTTCTGTACCGGTCTCATCTCTGCATCCGGTCGTCAGCACTCTGCCAAATGGACTGCGTCTCATCGTACAACCGGAATCCATAAGCAATACGATCAGTGTATATGGACTCATAAAGAATAACTCGCAGATGCAGACGCCCGAAGGGCGTGAAGGGGTTGACTCTTTATTGAAGCAACTATTCTCGTATGGCAGCACATCACTGGATAGGATACAGTTTCAGAAGGCTTTGGACGATATCGGAGCAACAGAGTCGGCGGGTACCAATTTTTCTCTCAAGGTGCTGCCTGATCATTTCGAGCGCGGAATTCAGCTCCTCGCCGATAACGAGCTCCATCCCGCTTTGCCCGAGAATGCGTTCAACATACTTCGCACCCAGACGGCCGCATCTCTTCAGGGCGAAATCAAGAGCCCTCGTTTTCTGGCCAATCAGGCCCTAAAAGGAGGCCTGTTCCCCAAAACCGATCCCAGCCTGCGGCATGCGACGCCGCAAAGCGTTTCAGCTTTGACCCTGGAGAACGTGAAGGATTACTATTCCGGTGTCTTCAGGCCTGATATGGCTACAATAGTGGTGATCGGCAAGATTACTCCGGAAGAAGCCCAGAGTATGATCGTGAAGTATTTTGGCGAATGGGGTGCCAAAGGGCCCAAACCGGCTACTGACCTTCCCCCGGTGCCTGATAACAAACCGTCATCCCTGACAGTTCCAGATGCCAGCCGTGTGCAGGATGATGTCACGATGGCACAGACACTTCTCCTGAAGCGGACAGACCCGGATTATTATGCCTTGGAGCTTGGAAACAAAGTCCTGGGTGGTGCATTCTATGCAACAAAGCTCTACCAGGATTTGAGGGAAAAAACTGGTCTCGTGTATTTTGTGGATTCGCAACTTGATGCTGGTAAGCAGAGATCTGTCTACTTTGTGGTGTTCGCGTGTGATCCGGACAAAGTCTCCAGGGCGTCCGCGATAGTGGTGCGTGACCTCGGCCAGATGCAAAAAACTCGCGTAGCTGAAGACCAGCTTGAGCAGACCAAGGCGCTGGTCCTCCGTAAAATACCGCTTTCGGAATCAAGCATTGACCAGATAGCTGGAGGCTTTCTGGACCGGGTAGCTCATGATCTGCCTCTCGATGAGCCGGTGCACGCCGCTGAAAAATACGAAAAGCTCACTGGCGTGGATATCGAGCAGGCTTTTTCAAAATGGATGCGCCCAGACGATATGGTCCAGATCATAAGGGGCCCTGCTCCGCAATAAATTATTAGGTTATATCCGGCTTTCCCAAACAGGGCGATCGTCTCGCCCTCTTTGGCTGAAGCTTCTCTAGGCAAGAGGTTAATTACATTACAAGAAGTTCCCTTCTATTCCGTTACTGACAGGCCTATGCTCCGTCCAGAAATTCCTTCGTAGCTTCAGCCGCTTCCTCATCGATAATTGGGGGTATGACACTCAAAGGTTGGATAGTTAGACTTGTGAAAAATCTTTACGGCGTGGGCATTTGGAAAAAAGGAGGGGTGCTGCCTGTCTATGGAGGGCAGGTAAGACAGACAGCACCGAGAGCAACTACAATCAAACCTATAATAAGAAATATCTGTGAAAAAATTGTGAAGAACCCGCGCGGAGGAAATCAGATCGACCGTGAAATACTCGAAAATCAACACCGAACAAATTTCCTATGTAACTTGTATGTTCCATATAACGGTGCGATGAAGGTTTCAGGAGGTACTCTATGGATACAACAAAAAAAGGCAGAACTGGGCTTTAGGACTTGCAGGCACCAGAAGAACAAGGCCGTGTTGGCGATAATAAAACCGTCCAGATGCAGCTTAAAGCGGTAATACCTGAAAGGGCAGAGAGGAACACCCTCTTGCCCCTTTTTGTGGAAAGGAACGATGCCCGGGACAAACTGAGTGCTGGGCCTGCCTGAGCAGTAAATTCAAAAGAGGACAACGACTCCCGCTGCAGGTCAGCCCATTCATATCGTCGCTATCCAGTCCTTCTCTGCTTCGCCCATCAAGCATGGGTGGAAGTAATTGATGAACTGACCCATACGATCGTTGCACCGAATCGTTCATTGGTAAGCTGAACTCAGCTTATGAGGCATTTCAGGCCGAGGAGTGGCAGTTTGCGGCCGTTTTTTTCCTGAGCTTCTCCTCGTCAACCTGGACGTGACACTTCTTGTATTTTTTTCCACTGCCACACCAGCAGGGTTCGTTTCTTCCGGGCAGATTTTCCGGTATGTTGTCTGCGGTTGGCACCAGGTAATTTACAATGTTTTTCAATATGCCCATGATAAATCCTCACTATTTACAGAGTTTAGATCTATTCGAACTATTTTAACAGATGGAAGAATCTAATTTCCATCGAGGACCTCAGCAGGCCCAGCAGGTGGTCTGCGACAAAAATATAGACACTCTCTGACCGCGCCCAGACAAGTATGATATAATGATGTAGAGTTATATGTGTCACTAATCAACTTCCGGGAAATCAGCGATCATCGGCGTTTTGGGATAGCAGCTAGGGATGCGTCTCTCATCGAGGTTAGAATCAATTAGAGGAGAAAGCATATGAAACCTATAGGGCCTCTTATGTGGGAACATCGGCTTATTGAACGTATGATTGCACTTCTTGGGGCTGAACTGAGCAGCATAGCTGAAACGGGAAAAATTGATGATCATTTCCTCGACGATGTTATAGATTTTTTCAGGACCTATGCAGATAGATGTCACCACGGAAAGGAAGAGGATATCCTATTCAGAGAACTCGGGACAAAACCGCTGTTAGCAGAGCACAAAGCAATAATGGACGGGTTAATCGAGGATCATGTTTTAGCGCGAAATACTATAGAAAGACTCTGCGTCGCAAGGCAACGGTATATGGCACACCAAGGCTCATTGAACGATGTTACTGATTGCATTGAGATAATTATCCAGTTATATCCTGAACATATAGAAAAAGAGGACAAACACTTCTTTTTCCCCTCTCTGCAATATCTGTCACCGCGTGAACAAGATGCTATGCTTGCTGAGTTCAGGGAATTCAATAGTAAGCTCATACACGAAATATACGAGAAGGTTATTAAGGCGAGGGAAGGAAAGCTAGAATAAAGCCATAAAGGAACTCAGAAGAAATTAACATTTGCATTGAAGCTGCACATTTTGTCGTTGGGGCCTGAAAGAAAGACTAGATCAGGCCATTCCTTCGATAATTGTTGCGGTACGAAAAGGGGCACTCGCCCTCTGATCCACAACACACAAACATGCTGGAACGATACTAATGGTGATATCCCCTGGACCCAGAGAGAAATTTTTCTCAAGCAGGTGTAGAGACGTGAAGAGGATGATAAAGGCTTAGTTTATGGAAGAAGACTTCGTTAGGGCGCTCGAATACGGCATGTCTCCGGCGGCCGGCGAGGGAATGGGAGTCGATCGCTTGGTCATGCTGCTTACCGACTCCCAATCGATACGTGAGGTGATATTATCGCCTCAATTGAAGCCCAAACAATGATCCCGTTTCCTTTATTCATAGCCATGCGGTATCTGCGGTCCAGAAAAAAACGGAGAGGGCTTTCTTTTCAAACTGGTGTTTCCATCGGCGGAGTCGCAGTGGGGGTGATGGCGCTGATTGTTGTCCTAGCGGTGATGAGTGGATTCGACGAAGACCTCCAGAAGAAGATACTCGGTGTGAACTCGGATATCGTAATCCTCGATAACAAGGGGACAATCGATGACCGCGCTACTGTAATGGATAAAATAAAGGGGGATAGGGAGATCGTTTCTGCCTCACCTTTTATTCTCGGCCAGGTAATGGTCTCTTCCGGCAGTGGTGGACAAGGTGTGTACGTCCGTGGTATAGACCCCGCACAGGAGACAAATACGACAGATATCGCACGC
>DMNE01000207.1:0-198 GCA_003453735.1 Nitrospiraceae bacterium
ATCCATCTTCGTGACATAGATGTAACCGAGGAATTCCCAATCCCGGCCTTGAGGGTCATATCCCAAGAACCACGCGCTTTCCGTGCTAATAGTGACGCCGCTGTGGTCGCACAGGAAAATAGGAAGACGGATAGGTTTCTCACCCCTTAGGAACTGAATGAATTCCTTTGGACTTCGAAACTCATGCCGGTCGCCAAG
>DMNE01000207.1:206-5028 GCA_003453735.1 Nitrospiraceae bacterium
GAAGTGGCCCTTATATTCGATTGAGTCGATGCAATCAGGTGGCGTTCTCATAATGCCTGCCCTTCTTCATAGTTCATCGGGGTCCACTTAAATGCTTGTTGGGTACATGGAAACGAGGGTCTTGCTGCGCGTCATGGAGACCCGCTTCGATGCCCACCTCTCCTCCGCTTCGGGATTGAGTAAAAAGGCACCGGTCAGGCAAGCCTGCCGCCAGCATTCCGCACTCTCCAAGGCGTTTTTGAGAGCTTGAAGCAGCTCTTCTTTTGAGACGGTTGCGAGATTCTCGATAAAATAAGTGAGAACGGGGTTATCCATGGTTGTCCACCTTTTCATCAAGGCGACGTGGCTAAGACCAGCGCCGCCTCCAAAATGAGCTGTGCCTCCTGCACAAAGAACGAATGGAGCTGGCCCCGACATTGGAACGCTTTCGCTCTCAACGTTCAGGGGCGTTATCGCTGGACTTTTCAAGCTGTTCCTTCCGCCGCGATTCCTGAAGTTCCTGTTCCACAGCGAAAGCTGAAAGAAGTTGCATGCTCTCCTGGAACACATGCGCGTTCCCAAGAAATGAATCCATGAGGTAAGGATGACAGAACATTTTTTCTCCTTTCTTACGATTTGAAGGTTCTCGTAGTTTCCTAAAGAGTGGCCTACACTGAACCACTCCGATCTCATCTCAGTTCTTCAGTTATCCCTCGCGTTACTCTGCAATGGAGGACTTCTTTGATTTCGACGTACCCTTTAGCCCTGAGCCGGGCAAACTGTTCGGCGAACTCCTCCATGCCTTCCATGTCCCCGGCTTCAAGTGCTTCTGGCGATACCTCACCTTCGAGCCTGTCTTCTTCGAATTGCTCAACGCTTCGTGGCTCAGAGTGAGTGAAAAACCGGGAAGCGGATACTGTGTCATCACCAAAGTCCAGAACATAAATTCTCTTCGCTGCCCCCATTGTCTGTGACTCCCCAAGGAAAGACCCGCTGCTGTGTAAGAACCGCCCCGAGAAGGGCTATTCTGATGGTTGTTCAGGCTGTGTCGTTTGTACTGGAGCTTTGAAGTCCTCCGGCAAGGGTTCGATCTTATCGGCAAAGATGAGTTTGCCATCGATTGTTTTCGATACGACGCGGTCTTCTTTCCAATGAGAATAACGTGGATTCAATGCGTCGGTAAGGAAAGTGGAAGCTCCAGTCTTGCTGACGGTCGGGAACTGCTCCATTATGAGCGCCAGTAATTCTTTCTTGTCCAGATCACCCAGCTCAAGGTGTTCCTCCACCAGTGAGATATAGGGACGCTTGCTCACTCGCTCTTTCTTGGCTNNCCTCACCTTCAGTTGTCGCCATCGTACTTTCAACAACTTGACCTTTGCCTTCAGTGATAACTGCAGCTTCTTGACCTTCGGTCTGAGTTACAAATATATCAGTCTCAGTAGCTTCGACTATCGTTAACGGAGTGGCTTCTTCTGTTGTATGGTTGATAACTTCNNATCTTATTTCCCTCTGTCATTTGATTGGTACTTTCCTGATTTTCTGCCATCTGTGACTTTTTGGTCTTCTTAGACATGACCCTCCTCCCTGTTAATAAGTTAATTTTAACTGCTGTTGAACTAATTATAAGTGGCATNNAACAGATATCACAAGCAAAAACTTAGTTGATACACAAGACAACCCCAAAATAAGTCAGGCAGTTGTAATGTATATCTAAACTATTATCATATGTAGTAGTAGGTGATTAATTTCTTGCTTGTGTACATATTGACATGAGGAAGGGATCGGTTATTCAAATTGCTTTTAAGAAATGGAAAATCACGGTTTATGTGGCATCGAGGTTTGCTCTTTTGGTGGTGTAAAGGCTGAGATGATTTTCTGCGGTGCCACGCCACTGGCGAAATGGCAACGCACAGATGCCTTTAAGCCACACACCCGGTTTTGGCCATGTTGAGATAAGGAACCCCGCTGATCAGAACCACTTCATTTCAAGCTGCTTTAGATCAGCTTTCCGGTGATTTTCGGTGTCACAACCACAAGGATTTGAATGTCAGCATTGGAGGCGGAACGCTAAAATCATCAGGCTCTGCGCACTATGAGCNNAGAAAGTATGTTTAAAGCACAGATGCACACTATCAGTCTCTCCTCACGATGAGTACAGGAACCTTTGTCTGGTTATGAATCACTCCATATGCAACGCTGCCAAGTAATGAGGCTGATAAAGCACTTCTGCCATGGGAACCCATGACAATAAGATCAACTTTTGACTCTTCGGCTTCCTTCACAATATTCTCAACAGGGTGTCCTGTCCTGACAACGGTCTTTGATTGGACGCCACTTTCATCGCACAACCTCATTATTTCTTCGGCGTACTCTTGGGCAGCTCCGCGCAAATAATCCTCGATAGGCTCTATTATGTGCATCGCAGTCTCCTCAGCTGGAACTGTCTGAGCAGCGAATGAGCGATTATCGATAACGGTCAGGACAATGATGGAGGCTTTTAGTTGTTTTGCAAGCTCCACCGCGTATTCGACCGCTTTTCGAGCCGTTTCCGAACCGTCGGTCGGCACTAAAATCTTAGAAACCATGAATCCTCCTTCATTGCAGTGTTTTTTCAGCCCTCACGAGCCGGGAATCCGGTGCATTGAAAGCCCGTTTTTTAGCACCAAGGATTCGCTCCAGGATCGGTTCGTCAACGGTTTCTTCGTGGAGCAATGTTTCCGACAGCTTGTCCAACTTGTCCCTGGCGCCGGACAAAAGACTGGTTACAATCTCACATCGTTCGGCAATCAGTTTTCGGACATCTTCATCGATACGGGCTGCCGTAGATTCGCTGTAGTCCCTGCCCCGNNGCCCCAGACTTCCCATTCCCCAACGCGTCACCATGCGGCGGGCAAGGCGAGTGGCCTCCATAAGGTCTTTTTCGGCCCCGGTTGTGACATCGCCAAAGACTATCTGTTCCGATATACGGCCGCCCAACATCACATCGATGCGCGCAACCAGGTACGTTCGGCTGTAATTATATTGTTCCTCGGCAGGCACTTGCTCTGTTATTCCCAAAGCCCGGCTGTGAGGAATTATGGTAACCTTCCGAACGGGATCTGCCGCCGGGGTGAGCCAGGCGACCAATGCGTGGCCGCTTTCGTGATAGGCTACAACTCTTCTGGAGTCAGGATTTGTGAGCGGCGCTCGCTCTCCGCCCAGTACAATTTTATCCATGGCCTCTTCAAAATCAGTCATGGTCACTTGCTTACCGGAACGTCGCGCGGCGACAAGTGCTGCTTCATTGGATAAATTGGCGATATCTGCGCCGCTCATTCCCACGGTTTCACGAGATAACAAATTGAGATCCACATCTGCTGCAACTGGTAGTTTTGCGGTGTGAATTCGCAGAATACCTTCCCGGCCTTCGCGGTCGGGAAGCGGGACCATCACTTGTCTNNACGATGACTTCCTGGCGCTCGTCAAACCCGTCCATTTCCACCAGGAGCTGATTCAGAGTCTGTTCCCTTTCATCATTTATCGCGCCGAGTCCGGCACCGCGCCTGCGCCCTACCGCATCCAGTTCGTCAACAAAAACGATGGAAGGGGAGGTTTCTTTGGCTTCCTGAAAAAGGCTGCGCACCCGGCTCGCACCAACCCCGACGAACATCTCGACGAACTCAGAGGCGCTGATATGAAAGAAAGGCACCCCGGCCTCGCCCGCTATTGCTCGAGCCATCAGCGTTTTGCCAGTACCGGGCGGGCCGACGAGCAAGGTGCCTCTCGGTATACGCGCCCCTATGAGGTGATACTTTTGCGGGTTTTTAAGAAAATCGACCACTTCCTGCAGGTCACGTTTAGCTTCACTGGCCCCGGCTACATCATTGAATGTCACTTTAGGCTGCTCACTGCTGTAACGCCGGGCCTTTGACCTTCCGAGCCCGAAAATGCTTGACTGATTCCGCATCGTTTGCCGGCCCATCCATACGAAGTAAAGAACGAGCAGAATCATTGGCCCCCAATTTATAAGCAGTGTAAAAAGCAATGAATTGGAAGTCGATTTTGCCATCACGGTGACATGATGAGACTCAAGCAGCGGCATCAGGTCAGGGTCTCCCACTGATTGAGGGAACACGGTAATAAAGTTGGCATATTTTTGTGGAGTGCTTTGCTGAGTTTCAAAAAGATTCCTTGCCACTGGATTCGTAGTTGTTTTAGCGCTCTCTTGCGTCTCCTTCGACGATTTGCCTGCGGCAGGGTTCGGCCAGAGGACCGGTTTATCAAACGTTCCGTTGATTTGCGAGCCGTCAATAGTCACTTTGGAGACGTTACCGGTTTGAACCTGCTCCAGGAAAGTAGAATATGGAATAGTCGCTACGGGCTTGGTAGGCGACAAGAAAAGCATCACATTCCAGATGAGAAGCACGAGAAAAAACACCCACCAAAATGCGGGCACCGACCCAGGCTGATGTTGGTTGCCTGATCCTTTCTGATGCTGATCCCCTTTCGTGGGCCGCTTGTCAGTCATTACTTTTTACTCGCCGTTCAATAGAGCACGACCTACCTTGTCACCTCTTCTTTACAGCACCTGNNGCCTATGCCGGTACAAACCTTTTCTTCTAATTTAATCATCACCGCTTAATCGTGCTGGAAATACAAAGCCTCCCTGGAACGGTGTTTTCATTGAGACCGACGACCACAAATCCCGGCAATGAGTGATGGGGTGAGACGCGTCATCATGTGAAATGGGAAGCAGGCGCATGGTGAAAGAGAAACAATGGTACACCTCTAAAGGTTGATACTAATAACCAGTGTCACAGCTGAGCCTTACAATTTCCGCTCATGGAGATAATTATCACATAGA
>DMNE01000171.1 GCA_003453735.1 Nitrospiraceae bacterium
CCTATCGGCTGCCCCAAGCTGTCTTATTCTTACCTTGCACCCGCTCACATGGTAAAGGCCATAGATATGATTGATACTACCCTGACCGGGGAGCCTACCACAATTTATCGCACACAGGGGCTTGGTAAGATTGACAAAGGGGGATAGGGAAATGTTATTTTATACGCACTTAAAGGCTCGTAGCTCAGGGGGAGAGCGCTACNNCCTTGACACGGTAGAGGTCCCCGGTTCGAAACCGGGCGGGCCTACCATTTAAAATCAAGCACTTACCTGCCTCATTGACTACTCGTTTCCCGCCTTACTATGCAGTAAATATGCAGTTCCCGAAAGATTCAGCATAATTGACCGCGTTCTGCAGGTGGTTCGGTGCAAGGTGAGCATACCTCAGTGTCATGGTAAGGCTCTTGTGTCCTAAGAGCTTTGATGTCTACCCCTAGTTGTTCTCGTCTTCTTGTCTTTTTAGAGCCCATGACCGCAGCTGGAGGCAGTCTAAGTGTCACCTTCTTGGTAAGCCGCCCGAAGGGAACAGTAATGTGCCTACCGAAATGTTTCATTACTTCCCTCCGAAAGTAGTCGTCCAGGAGATTCATGGAATAAATGATGGATTTTGATAAAAATGGCAATTTTTTTTAATTTTGACTTGAAATTCATCGCGTAATAGTCATAAGGTACTGAGTTTCGCTGTTGCTAATATTAGCAACTAGTTATAGACTAAGTTTAGGAGTAAGTGACGCAACGCCTGAGGCGCTGTTGAGGTAGTACAAAGAAGCAAGAAAGGGGTCAAACAATGTACGGCAGAAAGATGATAAGAAGGGCTTTGGCAGTGGTCGTAGGAGGGCTCTTTGTGGCAGTAGCGTTGCCCGTTCTGTCACAGACTGCATATGCGGCCGATGCTGATAGCCACATTGAGAAGTTGGGGCCTGCTGCTTATGACCTGTCGAACGGGAATCCTGCCTTTATATCCGAGGAGGCTATGGGCGGAGGCGAAACCCCGTGGGTGGCGTTGAGGCCTACTGTGTTGGGGAGTGACGCAGGCTATATTGAGCGCCTGGCGCCTGCTGCTTATGACCTGTCAAGCGCGAATCCTTCCTTTGTATCCGAGGAGGCTATGGGCGGAGGCGAAACCCCAAGGATGGCGTTGAGGCCCACTAAGTTGGGACATGACGCAGGCTATATTGAGCGTCTGGCGCCTGCTGCTTATGACCTGTCGGGCGCGACACATTGAAGTCGGTGAAGTCCAGTGGGGGAGCGAACGCAAAAAAGAATCCTTAGGGCTCCCCCAAGTGGCACGACAAAAAGTATTGAATTTGGTTTATATGTTCAGTTCTTCAACCGTTGCATTCTCATCCTTCTTAAGGACCCTTGGGAGCCTCAGAAACGTTTTTTTGTTGTTTGAATTAGTGCCTGAGAAGCCCTGCAGAAAAAATATATTGTGTCAACTCAAGGGGGACAGGAGTCCTCGGCTCAGGTATTTCATTGTGATACTGATGAACAATCAAGGCTACTGTCTGATTTCCTTTCTGACTGCCAACAATAACCAAGATGTAACCATTTGTCACGAAAGATCGACCCCTGCCCCGATCAAGGCGTGTGGCATAATACCGAACGTCGCGAAAACGAACATCTTCGAGCCCAGCCTTTTTCCTTGCTACATTTTGTGAAGCGCGAAACGTGGGAAATAAGTCGGTGTCAGTGCGTCTCTACTCTGGGCTGATGCACAGACCTTGGAATCGGAGACCCTTAAATATTGTTGTGGTCTAAGGAAATTCGAACCATGCCGGCTGGACAGTTGTTAAGAGACGAGAGACGTTATCTTAGAATGATCGGAGATTCAGCATTGAGTCCGTTTATCGCCAGCGCCGAAATCTGAGCGTTCTTTCTCGCTGAAATAACACTTTTCAGATCGACGACGCCTGATTTGTCTCCGCATACTTCTGTTTTATAGAAAGCCTTTTTTTCACCACCCATGTCTTCAGACACATTCAGCGGGATAAGCGATCCCTGTCCGTCAAGGAAAGATACTTCTTTTTCGAATGAGGAAAGGAAACTGTCGGGGATGCAGCCATGCTCTGCCTTCAGCTCAAAAAATGCATAAAAATTGTCAGCTGTGCTCGCATCTGTCACTTTGTCGGAAAGTCCGAGAACACTGATCGCCTCTCTATTGAGGAAAGTCAGAGAGATCATATATTCGCCGCTCTTTAACTGTTTTATCCCCTCAGCCCAATGCGTCACCTCAGTCCCGGAAGGCACGGTCCTCTTCCTTGACATCAACGACGTTAAAGAATTATAAATGTCTTCTCTCAGAGGTATCCCTGCCGTAACCACTAGGAGGACAAGAAAGAGAAGGGAGAAAGCCGCTTTTTTCAGGAAATTCCGGGTCACTTGTTGCTGAGATTGCCAGCTCAGTGCCGAGGGGAAATGTTCTTTCAGGGAGTCGGATAGAATCTCTTCCTGTCCATTTGCGAGGGGCACCCCAGGAGCATGTTCACGTTTTCCCGCACTCTCTGATATCCTTGAACATGCCTCCCCAGTGCCACTCTTGACAGTGCGCAGATTCCACACGTTTTCTTCCTTTGTCTTTCTCAGTTCTTCCTCCAGCCTTTTAATCTCCGCGGAAAGGAACGTCCCCACGCCCCTCAGGATGCGGGACTCTTTCATTGATTCAGCAAGTTGATCCGAGAGCGCCTGTTGTTCTTTTATGAGGCTTTCATATTCTCTGCTTTTTTCCTCTATTTCAGTGGTAGAGCTCCTCTTTTCAGGTGCAGATCCTTGAAGAAAGGCGATCTCCTGTTCAGCCCTAGAAAGATCTGCCTCCAAATCCTTGACCTTTTGGACATAAGTGCAAAGATCGCGCTCCTTCATATTGAGAGCATTTTCAAGGGCATCCTTCTCGCGACGCGCCGTGTCGGAAAGAGACTTAGGATCGCTCTTTAAGGGGCTCCCCTCTCCAGCGAGTTTCTCCATCTCGTTCCTCTGGAACTCAATAGCTCTCTGGTACTCTATGCCCTCCTCCTCCAGTTCCTTTATTTTCAGTTCCTTCTGGGAAAACTCACTCTTCAGCTGTTCCGCTTCCCTCACCGCCCTGGCCAAGTCTGCTTCGACCTTTGCCTTTTCACTGGTAAGACTTTGCGTCTCAGATAGATAGCGCTTCTTCAACGCTCCAATCCTTACCTTCTGGTGCTCGACGGCATTCTGAAGTTCGGCTTTGCTCTTCCCTTCTCCCACGAGTGCCTCCTCCAATGCCGCAGCTTTCTTTGAGAGCGCGTCATGGGCCTCCCGCAGCGATTCGATCTCCCTAAGTTGCCGGACAGACATCTCAAGAAATGAGGTTCGCGCAGTCATCTCCTTCAGATTCTCTTCAATAGCGAGCACCGTGTCTGTTCTTTCAGCAAGGTCATCATCGAGGAAGGTTTTTTTATCATGTCCTGCCTTAAGCCTCTCTTCAAGTTCAGAGAAAGATCTATCTATCTGCACAAGTGCCTCCAAAATCTGCGACAGTTCTTGGTTCTTCTTCGTCAGCAGTTCCTCAAGTTCTTTCCTTTGGCTCTCAGAGGTTTTGAATCTGTCTTTGATTACTTTCATTTCTGCTTCAAACACCGTTTTTTCGGAAAACAGTCTTTTCAGTGCCTCATCATACTGTCGTTTAAGGTTTGAAATCTCCCTATCTTTTTCTAGGAGAGAAGCTCCAGTCCTTAGCTTCCTCATTGCCTCACTCAGTGAAGACGCCTCTTTCGTGACTTCCTCCCGCGTCTGCTCCTGCGATTTGATTCTTTCAGACGTCTCTATGATACCATTCTCGATGAAAAAATATTTTCTTTGGGTAAGTTTTCAATTTTGATCGATGAGACTCTGCTGATCTGCGCGTAAGTGCTCGATCTCGATATCCTCTCCCTGAAGCAATTCCGTGGATCTGTTATTCTAGACCATTACAAGCATAGACCGTTCAGCAGCGAGGTCGGCGATAAACCTGGCTTTGCTGTCTCCACATAATCTCGGCTGCGCCGATCAGTTAACTGTCTTGGCGGCGGCCTTGATCGCCATCAGCCTCATAATGGTACGTGCTCGACGTTTCATGTCCCGACTGCGGGGTGAGAGGTCCATGAATAAGTCCAACGGCTTTCGCTGACAGCCTCAGTCTTCATCACCTCTAGCGTATCTTCACCCTAAGAAAACAAACAGTACACCGCAGATAT
>DMNE01000326.1 GCA_003453735.1 Nitrospiraceae bacterium
CCGAGCCATCCCAATACGAATATGGAAATAATGCTTATTGCCGTATGCCTCTTCCGCATTAAACATCCCCTTTTCAGGAATTTAGGTGATTACCGATCGTTCCCGGTCCAGAACCAATGCCAGAAAGTCATCAGCAGCTCGCACAAAGATACGGCATAGCCGCAAAAGAGAACATAATGCGATCGAGTACCTCAACCACTGGTATTGTATCGCTCCCGTCCTCATTCATAGGAAATTCGGTGCCCTTAGCCTCGAGCCGGTCCAGCCATTCTGTCACGTTCACCCTGGCATAATCCTCACCAATGACGAAGGTCATGACCTTGTCGATCTCCTGAAAAGACCACCCTTTCTCGAGTAGTCTGTAGAGGAGAACAGGTGCCATACCTGTGCACTCCCAATGCTCTTTCACGTGCTGAAATACTACGTCCGGTAACTCGCCCATACTACGGTTTCTCCCTTTAACTCGACCACTCCCATGGTGTAGCAAATATTATTCCTGCGGTTTTAGCATGAAAAAGACCGGTGGGACAAAAGCGTTGTGATACTCAAGAAGGTATATTTAGATTATAAAATCAATAGGATACGCGAAAAGTGAGACACAAAAATACCATTTGTTTGGGGACCTATCAGCCAAAATAATAACGACTAGGAGACATCTCCATGACAATAAATGTCATATCAGCGTTATTGTCATTCCCTGCCATGTGTGGACTGTTGCCCTGAGAGAACCATCTCTGACTGCGGTTTGAGTTTATAGGCAAAAGCACATGCGCTGTTGTGCGTCAACCTTTACTCACTTAATCACAATCTCTATAGACGCTAATGTTACCTCCCGCACCTGACATGCCACGAAACCTTGGCTGCTTCATATTCATGATTTTGCTAGGTGCGGAGGTCATCGGTAATCCCCAGCCGGCGAATCCATTGACTTTGCGCGTTGGCGAAGTCGATAGTCAACTCGACGAGGATACGCCACCCCGCATCAGGTCGCTTTTGTGCATCTTATAACCGGTACTCTCGCTGCCAAGGATTTGACGAGTGCTGTTTTATTTTTGGAAAGTAGCGCCTGCGATCTCTGCCTGCTATGCTTGTTGGAGGGAAGGCAATATTTTTGCACATGCTTCTTTCAACCCCAAATCAAGAGTTTTTTGCTGGCTTGAAAAATGCGAATTAGTGGCTGAAAGAGAGATTTTGAGACGTTTCGTGCATCCTTCACGTTCTCCCTATAATTGAGATTGCCAATGTTCTGCCGGCGATGCAGAGTATGAGCTGAAATGAACAGTCGGCAAGAAATCATGCTTTGTGGAGTTCGTATAGAACATCAATGTGCCCGACAACAATAAATATCGCAGGTATTAGGCTGTTTGTAACACCGACAAACACACACGGTTGAATAAGTTGCAATAATGGTGTTTTGCGAGAACTACACGGTAACGCCGGAAATCAACTCATGGGGATGAGGGGTAGTTTCTCGCCGATTCCATGCAATGCTATCCGTTTAGTTTCATTCAATGCTTTGGTGAGGATGAACGCCATACTTACCCCAGAAAAATGATCTTGGGTGCTCAACAACGTCTAGAACATACAATCGTTCATCATTTTTGGGACCATTGGAAAAACTGTCTATAACCAGAACTCTGATTCCGCAAATGAATTCGATTATTGTCCTTCTCTTGTTTGCTCCCATCCAGGAGATTCATCGAGCAAATGATAGGATTTTCATAAAAATGGCAATTTTCTTCAATTTTTAGGTGAAAATCATCTCGTAATAATCATAAGGCAGCGAGTTTCTATGTTGCAAATATGCGCAACTAATTATACTCTTAGTAAAGAGGTAGGTAATGAAGCAACACGTGAGATGTTGTTGAGGTAGCACAAAGTTGCACGAAAGGAGTGAAACAACAATGAACGGAAGAAAAATAATAAGAGGGACTTTGGCAGTGGTCGTAGCAGGGCTCTTTGTGGCAGTAGCGTTACCGGTTCTGTCACAGACTGTATATGCGGCCGATGCTGATAGCCACATTGAGAGGTTGGGGCCTGCTGCTTATGACCTGTCGAGCGGGAATCCTTCCTTTATATCCGAGGAGGTTATGGGTGGAGGCGAAACCCCGTGGGTGGCGTTGAGGCCTACTGAGTTGGGGAGTGACGCAGGCTATATTGAGCGCCTGGGGCCTGCTGCTTATGACCTGTCAAGCGCGAATCCTTCTTTTGTATCCGAGGAGGGTATGGGCGGAGGCGAAACCCCGTGGGTGGCGTTGAAGCCCACTAAGTTGGGGCGTAATGCAGGCAATATTGAGCGCCTGGAGCCTTCTGCATTTGATCTGTCGGAGATACATTGAAGTCGGTGACGTCCAGTGGGGGAGCGAAAGCAAAGAAGAATTCTCAGCGTTCCCCCAAGTGGCGCCAAAAAAAGTATTAAATCTGGTTTTCATATGTTCAGTCCTTTATACGTTGCTTTCTCACCCTTCTAAAAGACCCTTGTGCCCAATTTTCACTATGCCGGTCGTGCGTACTTCAGAATGATAGTGA
>DMNE01000196.1:0-299 GCA_003453735.1 Nitrospiraceae bacterium
GACGGACAGAGTCTCGTAGTGGATGAGCGGGGTGAGGTTATCTGCAGGGGGGTCCAGTTTGCTGAAGATCTGATTGTTGTTGATCTGAATCTTGACGCGGTTTTTATGCAGAGGCTTCATGATCCTCGGCGGAGACAGCAACTCGTAACGGGGAAACGGGAAGGAGTTGAAACAATTCTGATATCCGGGGAGAAAGGAGCAAGGACACGAAGTCCTCTGCCGGTGAGAAACAACCGCGTCATGGATACAACCGAAGAGATATACAGTGCCCTGGTGCTCGGCACAGCAGATTATGTTCT
>DMNE01000196.1:363-5690 GCA_003453735.1 Nitrospiraceae bacterium
GGCATAGAGCTTTTTGAGATTCCGATATCGGATATCTATACTGCATATCTCAAGACCCTCGATGGAACCTTTAGCAGCCTTCGTCCCGACACCACAGAGGAAAATCTCCAGGCGAGGATACGGGGAAACATCCTCATGGCACTGTCTAACAAGTTCGGCTGGCTCGTTCTGACAACGGGAAATAAATCAGAGATGAGTGTCGGCTACGCAACCCTCTACGGTGATATGGCGGGNNACGGAGATATGGCGGGTGGCTATGCCATTATCAAGGATGTTCCGAAGACGATGGTCTATGCATTAAGCAAATGGAGAAACGACAGGGAAGGCAGGAATATCATACCGGAAAGGGTTTTGAAGAAAGAGCCGTCGGCAGAGCTCAAGCCGGGCCAGAAGGACACAGATACCCTTCCTCCTTACGAAGTCCTCGACCCGATTCTGAAGGCGTATGTGGAAGAAGACAGAAGCCTTCAAGAGGTGATCTCCGCTGATTGCGGAATGGAGTGTGTTGAAAAGGTCATACGGATGATTGACAGGAGCGAATACAAGAGGAGACAGTCTCCTCCTGGTATAAAGATAACTCAGAGGGCATTCGGAAGAGACCGGCGATTCCCTATAACAAACGGTTACAGGAATTTTTTTTAAGAGCAGGGAGCTGGAATTTCGCCTTATTCATATGAGAGATGAAGCACCATGCGTTTTTGTAACCGCAGGGTTCTCCGGACAACCAGAAGGAATTATGTTATCCAAACCAACTGATGCACCACTTTCAGGGGGCACGAGGAGGAATGCATATGAAACAGTTTTCCATACGAGAAGTGATTGACCAGGCTGTGCAGACAGAAAAACTAGGCTATCAGTTCTATACGACAATGGCGCAGCAGTTCAAGGAAGAATCCGGCCTGAGCAAACTTTTTACAACCCTTGCGGAAAAAGAACTGAGGCACGAGAAGACATTCAGTGAGCTTGCCGGTATCATAAAAGATGAGGAGCCAGTGAACTGGGAAGAGGCGGAACAATACCTCAGGGCTATTGTAGAGTCCGAGTTCTTTCTTGGCAAGAATAAGTCACTGCCCTCAATGGCTCAGGTGATAACCGCAGAGGATGCGGTAAACTTTGCCCTCGGATTCGAAAAAGAGACCCTTCTGTATTTCTACGGGATTCGGGACGCCGTAAAAGAAAAAGAGATTGTCGAGGAGATCATAAATGAAGAGCGAAGCCATATCATGTGGCTGAATACGTTTAAGGGCACTTTTCGGAAATAACCATTCCCGTGGCGCAGTCGCATGGGGTAGAGCGTGCGGACGCTCACATGTTCTACCCAACGCAGGGCACGTTTTGCGCCACTCGTTTCGTCAAAGACTTTTATGAAAGGAACCCTCTACATCGTCTCAACACCTATAGGCAACCTTGAGGATATAACCCTGAGAGCATTGAGGGTCTTGAAAGAGGTTGACGTAATCGCTGCTGAGGATACTAGGCATTCATCAAAGCTTTTGCATCATTACGGGATTTCAAAACCTCTCTTGAGCTACTGGGGCGAAAAGGAAAAGGTGAAGTCCGAAGAAGTCCTCAACAGGTTGCTTGCAGGGCAGTCAGTGGCCTTGATATCTGACGCGGGCACACCGGGGATATCCGACCCGGGAAGTGTCCTCATTGGCAGCGCGATCAAAGAAGGCATTTCGGTCATATCCGTTCCCGGCCCTTCCGCCATGATTGCAGCGATTTCCTTATCAGGGCTTCATGCAAATGAATTCACCTTTATCGGTTTCCTGCCGCCCAAAAAAGCCCAGAGACAAAAAACATTATTAGAACTGAAAACCGAAAAAAGAACCCTCATCTTTTATGAGGCCCCGCACAGGGTATTGGAAACCATGGAGGATTTGCTCGAGATCTTCGGTGAACGAAGGGCCGCACTGATAAAAGAGCTGACGAAGTTACACGAAGAGGTGCTCAGAGGAAACCTCGCCGAGATTGTCAATATGATGGGCGAAAAAACCATAGCTGGCGAATATGTCATTGCCGTTGAAGGGAAAAAAGAGGGATCCCTTTCCTTCGATGAGGCATTGGATGAAGTGAAGATGCTCATGAAAAAAGGAAAGGGCCGAAAAGAGGCAGTAAGGGCGGTCTCCGAGCAGTATGGACTGAGCAAAAAAGAGCTGTATGACCGGAGCCTCCAGAACTGAGAGTAGTAAAGGCCCGGTCGCACGTNNGACACAACGTGCCCGCAGCAAGCTGCAGGGTATCTTATGAATGAATAGGTATTTTAAAGACTATTCTTTTGCATTTGTGAGTCAATGTGCGGACAGGAAGGGTTTGTACTCTGGGATAAAAACTTTAACTGGGAGAGTCGTCATAGATAACTTTTGGAATCTACAGCGAGGTGCTAACTGAAAGAAAGAATGAGAAAACTCTTCGCATTTTTATTCCTGATCGGTATCTTTGCGGTGTGCGCTAACACGTCCCTTGCCGGGGAAGGGTGTATTGGATGCCACGAGAACGCAGAAGTAATGCTGAAGTCAGGGTATCCTCAATTTATGGTCACCTCCTCTGAAATAAAGGCCCAGACGAAAATGCCCGCATCTTGCCCGGAGTGTCACTTTGGCAATCCAAATGCTCTAACGAAGAAAGAGGCCCATAAGGATATGCTTACCGTCAACGGCATTGGGACAAACTGGAGCATGATAACAAGGGCTATGATGCCCGCACAGGATTTAGGGGGATGGGCAACGCTCGAACCGAGAGGGAAAAACAGGGCCACCCAACTTATGCCTAAGCTGACAATTGATGGACGGATCACGGATAATCTCAACTTCAAACTGATTATCTATCATGACAGGAACCCCGAGACGCTTGCCTTTAATCCTGTGGTCGCGGAAAAGACCTGCGGTTTGTGCCACAAAAGCATTGTCGATAGCTACCTCAAAAGCCCGATGGGCGGAGGGAGGGGGGCTCACGCCCAGAGTCAATACAGGACATGGACAGGACCGACTGGTCCTCAGAGCTGCGGACTCTGGGTTGGCACACTCGCTCAAGCGGCGCAGGATAAATTCACCGATGGGAATGTCAATTACTTCAACGGGCACTCAGTGATGCCGATTACCGAAAAGGCCGCTTATAACACCCAAAGGATCTGCAATCAGTGCCATGTAGGTTGCCTTGACTGCCATTTCAATCCTCAAAAAAGGGACAATAATAATCCTGCTATCGGCTCCCATATGTTTTTGAAAAAACCAACGAATCTCTCCTGTTATGGTGGCGGAAAGTCTTTCAGTTGTCATGCAGGCCCTCTCGAACGGAGGCGCGGTGACGGCTACCTGAGAGAAGAGTTTACGCAGGCGAGTACAAGTGGCCGGGAGGTTCTCAAGGGAAAGCCGGACATTCATGAGCAGGAGAACATATCCTGTGTGGATTGTCACGAACCGAACAGAAAGACGGGCTATCACGCCGATTTGCGAAGGGACGTGGATTGTGCGAAATGCCATGCTCGGGAAGCTTCGGAGCACAGAAAGGGGCAACACAAGAGCGTTGATTGTACTTCCTGCCATGTAACACTTATTGGGGGGTATGCCTTTAACTTCTGGTCGGTAAGGGGAGAAAACCCGCTTACTCGACTGCAGGGCTATTATGTCGATGCCGTAACGCCTCTCCTTCTGAAAAATCCAAAAGGGGTCTGGATACCAGTGCATGTAGTTCCGCATACATCGGGAAATGTGAAGGCGGAAGAGGTGAGCCTTTCGAAAACTCTCCTGTTCAGGGATAGACCCGATTCAGCAATAGACAGGGCCTACATTTCAAATGACTCCTATGCCGTTACGGGACTTGCCAAAAATGTAGATGACAAAGACCATGACGTCTTGGTGTGGCTGAATATCGATAGGGTCGCACACGGAATCGGCAAATCGAGGACGTGCGAAAGCTGCCATGCCTCGAAAGTACAAAGGATACCCACCAGGTTCGAAGCAAATGCCAACGCCTATAAAGGTGTCAAGAACGGCGAATATACAATCATGGCTGATGGAAAAGGGCTGAGAGTTGTTGATTTCAAGGGGCCTGACGGAGCGATCCCGAAGGGCCTTGAGCCGTTCAAGGATTTGTGGAGCCTAAGAGGAGATTTTGCCTTGCCAAAGATAAAGTCCAGGAAACTTTATGACAAGATGGAAGAAGATTACCGGAAAGGAAAGTTTGTGCACTAAAAGCTTTGTGGGAGGGAGAACGAAGACGCTAAAATTATTCACCGTGCTGGTACCATCTATGTCGATAGTCGTACTCGCATGCGAATCAGCTGCAGAAAAGCAGATATCTATGACAGAAAAAGGTTAAGAAGATAGCCCTTGATACCAAAGTCGTAATCGTAACAACATACGGAAAGGAGGATATAAGGATGTATCCTGGTCCTGAAATGCCCCAAAGACCAAAATAACGCTCTGCTATACATGAAGAATGTTAGGATTCTTAGTTCAAGTTCTGCAAGTCATAAGTCCGAATGACCTCATTCAAGTTTATGGGTCCCAGTCGTTTCGCTGAATTCACAGCGCCCAAGTAATTGCAATGTATCTTTTTGAGGGTTTTGCAAAAGCCCTCAATATATTCATCAACTGGGTAGTGCACGGCTTCATTCTCGGTTGAGACTCCTGAGAATTCACAATCTTTTAACCTTTCTGTCATATTGTTGTAGCGTGAGANNAGCGGTTGCAGAGAAACGGTCTGTGCGATGAATGGAAAAAGCTATTGCAAAGGGAGGCCGAACAGAGAAAAAGGTTCGTGGCTGTTGTGAGTGCTGGTTTAGTTCTTGGCTTTGGCTAAACTGGCAAACGTTATTTACGAATTTGTTGCGGGAGAAAACCAATGGTTCAGCCCGGCACCGATGCTCGAAGCTCAATTCTATACAATGAAACCAGTGCCTTATTATAAGTGCTTGAAATTCTGGCCGGGTAAAAAAACTGGCGGGTAAAAAAATTGTTCATTATGATAAGCCTTGGGTGAACTACAGGCGTAGTTTTTCTACTTTCTGATTTTGCCCGTTCATCATCTTTGTGGCGACAGAAAATGCAGAGAATATGAAATACTTCACCAACCACGTCGGCGCAATGAAAAAGCTTTACACAGGAGGTATTTATGAATAGTTCCGTACTAGATCTAGATAATCCGTCACCGGAAATGTGTGTCAACAAAATCTTTGAGGTCAGTGGCACGAAGCTTGACCCTGATATCGCTGCGGACCTATGGCGAAAAATATTGCAGCATAAGTGGCTCATGTCTGAAAAGCTTGGCCGTGATGTAGGGTTTCGGACTGCATGCATCGACCTTCTCGAAAACGTGGATCAGGC
>DMNE01000113.1 GCA_003453735.1 Nitrospiraceae bacterium
CTGTCGTCAGCCTGCGCAACACCGATCGCAGGCGGGATGACAGGGGACAATAGCAAAGAGGTTATCATCATAGCAAACAGAAATGACGTTACGAATTGTCTCATGGTGCATCTCCTTTGGGATAGTAGATCCCTTTGCTCTCTTGGTTGGTACAGACTTCTTATTAACCGCTATCCAAATTACATCTTAATATACCCTACCGATCATCACCTCCTGATTTGCCTGTGTGCAATGTAAAAAAAATGCAATATCTTTCACCTCCCTTCATTACTGTGTTTTTGTAATGTCCCTCGTGCAAAAGCAACAGGAAAGGAGACAACAACGAATGATGCATACGAAAAAACCAGCTGCCAAACCATATTGGCAAGTCCGCTGTCTATAAAAAATCCGTGGGTTTCTGTCCCCATCTCGCGATGGTTTTGCTTGAACGTTACAATATGTCACAAAAAAACCCACTCTGACAGCTATGCTCTTGGAGTGGGTTTCCTGGTTCCTCGATCAGGTCAGCGAAAGACCCATAGACGAATTCTAGTACTTAGATTATCATTTGTTTGTTACAAAATGATGACGTCAATGTTATTTTTCAGTTAAGAGTTCTGTATCGACATGCGCAGCTAGAATGAAGTTAGCCAGAAGGCGTTAAAGTTCAGCTTCTAAGGAGGACTATCTCGAACGCTTCTGCCGGAACTGCTTTGCAATGTAAGTCGACTTTGTCAGTTCTGTTGCAAAAATGGAGTTTAATGCCTAGTACACATGAATACCTTGACCACTCAGTCCAGATCTGTTGTTCTCTCAGTGCCCATCCGGTGTTCCCGGAATGTTGATGGAAGACGGCATGGCGCAATCGGTAGTAGGACTTGCCCACGGTTCACCTCTATTGCCCCATTTTGTCTGAGCAACATTTTCATCCTGTATTTCAATACATAGACACTCTTATGAATGTTGTCGAGTTCACACGCGGCTTTTTTATGCGGTTTTTGCGAGCCTGCGAGCCCATTGCATTACTTCTCTTCTTTTCACGGAGGTAGCCTGGCCGCGTCAATGAGAGAGTCTATAATTGCTTCAGGAGTTTGGGGGGTCGGCTTGACAGCAGTATGAGAAGTGCTTCTCTTGAAAGTAATGAAAAGGTTTGAAGACCTGATAACTATTGTTATTTTTTTCAGAGTCGAACGAGCATAAACAAACCAAAGAGGCAACCAAAGTACTTTCTTCATATTTTGTTCACAAATTGTCATCATAATGTACCCTGGGCAGATGGAGGGAGAGCCGCGTCTGTCTTTTTTCTCGATTTGTTGATTCTCATACTCGCTGTAACAGAAGGGGACCGACTTAATTCAATGAAAAGTCTCCTCACAGGAGGAAGAAAATTATGAATAGTGCCGTGCTGGAGAATCCATCACCGGAAGTATGTGTCAACAAGATCTTTGAGATCAGTGGCACGAAACTTGACCCCGATATCGCTGCAGATCTGTGGCGAAAAATATTGCAGCATAAGTGGCTCATGTCTGAAAAGCTTGGCCGTGATGTAGGGTTTCGAACTGCATGCATCGACTTTCTTGAAAACGTGGATCAGGCTCTAAGGGAATATATGGACTATAAACGAAAAGATATTTTGGTTGAGATGGGGGCTCAAAGAGTCAGCAGAGAAATATGGGATACCATATCTGATTCTCAGCCACCGAAACAGTTAGTTCAACGGAGAATTATTCTTCCCCTGACCGAAGAGAGCCTTTCACAAAAGCACGGCGTCACTCCGCCGAAGACCATTATCTTCTTTGGCCCGCCGGGTACCGGGAAAACTCATTTTGTAAAAGCAATAGCAGGCGTCATGTCATGGTGGTACATCGAGATCTTGCCCAGCATGCTTATGGTGGATGGAATAGAAAGGATAGGTGCGAATCTGCACAATCTAATGGAAAAGGCACGAAATCTGGAAGATGCCGTTATCTTTATCGACGAGTTTGAAGAAATCGCAGGCAGCCGAGATGCAGCAACTCGGATTGACAAATCCATCACCAATGAATTTCTTAAACAGGTTCCCCTCCTCAAGAATCAGGGAAACAAAGTATTGCTGGTATGCGCAACCAACTATATACGGCAGTTGGATGCCGCACTGCTTCGCCCGGGAAGGTTTGATTGCATTATTCCTGTGGGAGGTCTGGACGAGGATGGCAGAAGAACCGTCTTGGAACAATTCCTGTTTAAGCTCAATACAGGAAATCTCGAGCTCAATCTCATTGTGAAGATGACATCCCGATTTACACCCGCGGATATCGAGTACCTCTTTCAGCAGGTAGCGCAGTTTGCTTTTGAACAGGAGCATGCCAGAAAGCAAGATTATCGGGTGACTACAGATACATTTATTCAGATTTTACCGAACATCCGTCCCTCTCTGAGCGACGAGATTATTGAAGAGTTTCAGAAGGACAGCATTACTTATTCACGAGCGTAAAAGATGATGTAAAACTCAATAAAAGGAGACAAATATGTTACCTATAAAGCACAATATTGGCTAGCAGGGATGACAAAGATAACTAATAGTAAACTCATTCGTGAGCCTCAAGATGAAGTTGTAAAACCAATGCATATGAGCGAAGAGTCAGAGAAAACGTCGGAGCATCCTGCAAGGCCTCATGTCGAAGGAGAAGAATTTGCTTCCGCAGAATCGTGTGAACTAAAGAGCGATGGTTTAGTGGCAGTGAATTTCTCAAAGATCACCCGAAAAGCTCGTTTGAAGCTCCGTCAGAAGACTTTTGTACAGGATTTTAACCGCTATTATCTGCTAGTCATTGTCCTGTCGACATTAACTGTGACTTTGCTGCGCTTTTCCGCTATTGGGAGAAACCCTTTCCTCCTTGAAATCATCAGAGAATTCTATTATGTCCCATTACTTCTTGGCGCAATGTCATATGGGTTGAAGGGTGCGGCACTCACCTATCTTTTCATATTGGCGTTATCCTTGCCAATGTTTCACGTGGGATGGGCATCGGTTTTCGGATATGGACTCGATCGATCATTCCATATCCTGCTTCAAGGTCTCATAGCGTTATTTGCTGGCTGGTTCGTGAATCGCGACAGAAAGAGAAGAGAGGAAATGGAAAGGCAACAGTATTTAGCAAACATAGGGCAGGTTGCCACAACAATTGTCCACGACCTGAAAAATCCTATCATCACTATTAAGGGGTTTGCAAGGCGCATTAGCGAGGGGAAAGGCAACGTACAATGCTACACAAAAGAGATAAACGAAGCTGCAGATGTTCTGCAGCAGATTGTGGCCAATGTGCTTGATTTTGCAAAACCCCTTAAGCTTACCCTGAAAGATGAAGACCTGAGGGATGTGGTTACTTCTGCAACTGAGCTATGCAGGGTAAAGGCTGACGATAAGGAAGTGGTTCTTTCAGTAGAACATCCGGCCGTGCCTGTAAATCTAAGTATCGACAGCCTTCGCATGCAAAGGGCAATTATAAATATCGTATCCAACGCTATCGAGGCATCGAGTAAAGGGCAGGTTGTTACGCTCAGGACAGTCCCCGGGAAGAATTCGGTATTGATAACGATCAATGATCAGGGCTCGGGAATTGATAAAGAAACCATAAAGAACATTTTCACTCCTTACTTCACGACAAAAACCAGTGGCACCGGTCTTGGACTCCCAATCGCACAGAAGATCATTGACGGGCACTGCGGCAGGATCTCCTTACTCAGTAAACCCGGGACCGGCACCGAGGTGAAAATAGAGTTGCCTTACAGGTAGTCCAAATAGACATATTTCCACATCAATTTTGACTTTCCGCTTTATTTTGCCAACTCAGATATTAAAATACAAACAGAGACTTCCGTTTCGTCATGCCCCAGCAATGGCATAGAGAAATCGAAGCCACGCTATTTCACAGTTTGTTCATATTTTCGAAATATAGTAAAATTGAGTATAAGGATGAAGCATCAATGGTAAACGCAGAATATTGATGAGTAAGCGGCTGAAGCTGCAAAAGACTTTGTGGACGGAGCATAAGCCTGCCAGTAATGGAATAGAAGGCAACTTCTTATAATGTAGGGAACTTCTTACAATGTCAGGATTCTTTGAATTTATCCCGACAGGTTTTCATCAGGTTGAAACAGTTTTGGTTATTGAACCACAGCATAAGTCGATCAGATGCTCGAGTGTGGAAATTTCCGGAAGCGCAATCCGTCAGCGAGATGGTGACAGATCCGTCCTCATCGTTCCAAGAGAACAAATTCAGCTGATCAAACTCGCTTACGATACATCTGCCAAGAATCCGTTCTGTCAATACTTCTTGGGTTTCACGCTGTTTTCGCTTGGGCTTATCGGTTTAATCGCGACCTTCATTGCAAGCTTGGGAGGGGTCTCTCTCATTAAGATGGGATCCGGTGACCTAGGGTTACCACTGATCCCAATTGCCCTCTGGTTTATGATCGGAATAGGTTTCTGGCTTTTGATCGGAATATTTCGGGCAAGGTATCATTTATTAATTGCTACCGAACAGGGACTGCGCAAGATTTTTTTTGAACAATCAATAGATATCAAGGAGATCCAGCAGTTCATAAGGAAGGCCCATCTGAATTTCGGATATGAAATAGATACGTCCATCTTGGAAAAACTGAAGGTTTCTTCGTTAGGGAGCAAATAATTCAATTGGAGGGAAATGGTGGGGGGCGACGAAAATTCCCCCCCTGAACATTGACAAAAACCAGCAATTGGAATTACTTAATCTGGCCTCGTATTTCTCCGTCTGGATGCTGGGCTGTGTGAACATTAAGGTAGGTATTGCCCGCCTCGATTTGAGCGACGAGATCTTCAACAGTTTTGCCAGCCAATGAGCCCATTAGGTCTTTTGAGGTAATTGTACCTTTAGCGAGGGTGCCACTGACTTTACCCTTTTTGACTTTGATTTTAATCATTGCCACAGGTGGACCGTTCTCCCCCATTTTTGCCATGTGGATATGTGCAGCCGTGACATTCTCGATATCGGAGACCATAACCTTGTAACTCAGTTTCTTACCGTTTTTGCTGAGTTCAAAGGTAGCCTCGCCCTTTGCTATCGTCGTGACAGGAGGAACGACTTCACTTCCCGACAGCGCTGCCTTGAAGCTCTTTTCCGCTGCAAGACCAGTGGTTGCAAGACCAATGACTAACAAAACAATTATCAGATACGCCTTTCTCATACTCTCTCCTTTCCGTTTTTTTTGTTGTTGATGCTTTGAACTGCATAATGCAATTGTCTCATCCGACCTATAACTCAAAATATGCATTCTGAGTTATATCAAAATGCTACCACATTATTCCTGCTTGTCAACAAGAGGGCTCAATACTAGATGAAGCAGTTGCCATCGAAAACTCCAATCCGCCCAAGCGTGACTCGCTCCAATAGTGTTCGGGTTCCGAATGTGCTGCCCATCAAAGTGCTTATGATACTGTAAGTTAAGCCATCTTTCATTTTTTCAGAATTAAACGAGCACCTGCATAGCTTTGAGATATTGCCAAAATGTTGATAAAACCCGTGTCAGCAGATAGATAAGAACCTACACAGGACAACCTCCTCCACTGGCCGATTCCTTATTTAACCGAGATAAGTTCGATTTCAAAAATCAAGGTCGCATTGGGACCGATAACGCTCCCAGCCCCCATTTCTTTATATGCAAGGTCAGAAGGGATAAAGATCTGCCATTTCGCGCCCTCTTTCATCATTTGTAAGGCTTCGGTCCAACCCGGAATAACCTGGTTTACCTTAAACGTTGCCGGTTGTCCTCTTTTGTAAGAACTGTCAAATTCCGTTCCGTCTATCAAGATGCCCTTGTAATTGACTGTCATGGTATCGGTCAACTTGGGTGTCTTTCCCGTACCCTTTTTTATCACCTTGTATTGCAGTCCGCTCGGCAAGACTTTTACGCCCTCTTTTTTCTTGTTCTCTTCGAGAAACGCAGTTCCTTCCTTTTTATTTTTTTCTCCCAGAAGTCTTGCACGCTCCTGCATCTTCTTTTGAAAAGCAGTGATGGTCTCACGGATTTCCTGATCAGTCATGAGAGGGTTACCGCCCGTATAGACATCCTTAATCCCTCTTGCGAGACTTTCCGGATCAATATCGACAGATTGATCTTTTAGTCCACGTCCAATGTCTGCACCGATACTGTAGCTCAATCTCTCCTTTTGATTTTTCAGTGACGTCTGTTCTTCTGCCTGTGCAAAACTCGCCAGAATGCCGATACCCAGCAGTGCTGCCAAACCTAATTTCATGTTCTTGATTTCCACATTAATTGGGAAAATCCGAGTGAAGCGTTTCATATTTTTCCTCATACTATTGTTATTTCTTAAGATTACGCCCCCTCAAAGTATTTGCGAGGACAAACAGGAGCTTTACAGCAATGAAGGCCGCAGGATCTCTTTGCAGTTACAAGCGATAGTTAATGTGATCCTGCAGCCTCATCCCATCAATGAACGTTCTTAATCAGGACAAAGTGAGCCCTTCTATTCTTTGCCCAGCAATCTTCCGTATGCTCCGTGCAAAGGGGTTTTTCTTTTCCATAACTTATGGTATCAATTCGAGATGAAGGGACGCCTAAAGAAATAAGATAATCCTTTGTCGCTTTGGCTCTCCGGTCTCCAAGTCCTAGATTGTATTCGGAAGTCCCTCTTTCATCGCAGTGGCCTTCGATAAGAAGCTTCAGCGTCGCATTTTTGATGAGGTAATCTGCCACTGACTTCAATATGGTTTTTGCCTGGTCCTTTATGTCATATTTATCGAAGTCGAAATGAATGTCGTCAAACATCCCTTCTACTTCCTTGCCTTTCGCGGGAACTTCTTTTGATTCAACCTTTGCGACCTGTTCCTCTGTTATCTTCTCGGGCGCCTTCTTGGATTGGCCTGCCTCCTTTTGGGGCTGTTGAACCGTTGTCTCGGGCGCTACCGCTTTTCGTTGTGCACATGCCGTAAGTATAATTCCCATAATGCCCATACTAACTATGAAAATAGGAAAAATGCGTTTCATATCTCCTCCTCATAATGTTTTTAGAGGCCATTCCCTCAAAGCAGCTGCAATAACTAAACAGCTTTGCGAGAACGCTTCCAATCTTGTCTTGTTGTCGGGTTTCCTGAATTGCGAGAACAGAGGAGTTACGCGAAAGGAGGCGAAAGACCAGAATATAAGGAACTAAAACCTTTCAGATTTTCTACCAAGGCGACAAAGCTCGTTACGTTTGATGAGAGATCAAACGGTCGCGAAAAAATGTTTATAGGTATTAAGCCATTCCCCTCCAAAGGTATCCCTTTCTTTAAGGTATCGTCTGGAACAATTGCCCGCGCCTTTCTCATGAAGATTCTAACTGTGGATGGAGAATGCGAAGTACCTTCTTTAAGAGAAAACTTCGTGAAGATCAGTTCCCATAACCAGATACGGATATTTTCTGACACCGACGATGTCCGACCCGGGGCGAAAGAATTCTCACTATCATTTGTCCCTGGAAACGTACTAGAAAGAGGTGACATTGCATAGAAGAGAAAGTTTAAGAGAAACAGCGTAGTGAAAATAATTTGTCTACTTTTGATAGGAATCACAGCTGAACTTCCAAGTAAGCTTATACGTATTCTCTTTCATAATCATGAAATCGAATTTACTTTAACACGTAAATCAAGAAGCGTCAAGGAAGCTCAGATCCAGTGTCAAGGTCAGGGTTCAGGTAGTGTCAAGCATTTTGTGTAAATTCTTTTAAGGGCTTCTTTCCCCATTGCTCCTTCAGAGGACAAAACAATCCTCTCGCTCCTCTCGGACTGCAACCAACAGATAGCGGTTTTCTCCGGAGGTCAGAAGATCTCAACGCGGACCTGAATGCTTCGCACAACATCGCGGCCAGATACTGGAACAGAGAGTATATGAGGAATGCCAAAAGCCCGGGCAGAAAAGATCAGGTCCTCTTGAGGGACCAAAGTTCCCTCCGGCGGTAAGACATCTGCAGGCGTCGGCTTCGCTCATTAGCCTCGTGCGGTTGCTCCCAGAAAGAGCTCTGTGCGTGAGCCCTATCAAAGTCAGAGCTGTTCCCAAAAGGAAACCCCCGCCATGCAGTTTAGTGGGAGAATGTCATTAGATCACCATAATCAAGAATTGTGACTTTAACCATAGCCTTGCACAAGTTTGAAGCATATTATTGCACAAAAAATCCTTATATTCTCGCTAGATCGCTTTTTTGTTTCTCTCTTGATTTCAACCATATTTTTGCGCAGAGTTGATTATTGAAGCATATCTTTGCGCAGAGTAAAACAGGGCCGTATTACTCATTGAAAAACAGACGTTTTTTGTAACGCTTTTGCCCTCTCGTATGAACTCAATATCTGCCGGTCTCATCGGGGTTAGTGTGGACGAAACCGCTCGCGACTTTTATTACTCTTCAGAGCCTGGCGGCGAGAAGAACCTTTTATAGAGTGGGTTGATGTACGAGGGAGCATCCCGATCGATCAAGAATCGGCTACAACTTAACTTTGCGTTAGTCGCAAGCCAAAGTGAATGCGGAATTGTCAGGTTATCCATATCGTGTCGAAACGATAGGATGTGCTTCTCTTTTACCAACGACAATTTATGCCTTCCACCAGAATGTCGACTTATAATGTAACTGTTCTTCTCACTTCTCGACTTATCAAGATCTGAACATAGCCATAACATGGGCTTCTGGTCATCAGGATACTAAAAACAAACGCCACAGGCACAAGGTTTCTGTTAGAAAGAAACACTTAATCGGTAAATGACGGAGTGCAGAGTACCCCCGCTAATCAACACTTTTCACAAAAGCAATT
>DMNE01000530.1 GCA_003453735.1 Nitrospiraceae bacterium
TCACCCCAAGCCCATAAAACTTTGGATGAAGCAATAAATGTTATAAAATCATGCGCTCAAAAAAGAGAAAGAATTTCTAATGTTTTAGATTGTATTTTATTTTTGACTTCATTGCTTCCTGAGTATCCAGAACAGAAAATGATTGTTGCAGCCTGTGAAAATTTTAGAAAAAATATCCTTGAGCCTCGATCTATATTTGACTCAGCCACTCCAGCACAATCGTCCCATTCGTGATTGAAGGAGCTCCTGCTCCCGCTCCTACCACGATATTCGTCGAGGTCACATAGAATGAAACCTGACCAGCTACGGTCGTGCTTCCAGCATAAATCGCACCATACCAGTTCGTACCATCTGTAAATGATCCATAAGAGCGTGGACTAATTTGGGATACAGATGAAAAATTCAATCCATGTGCAATATTTCCTGTTGCGGTGAATGTATAGACTCTACGCAAGGTTTGCTGTCTAGAATTTCCGCCCGATAAATACCATTTCTCTCCGGTAATCGACGCTGTATTAGTCGCAAATATTCCAATGACACGATCATTAACCTTCTCAGCCGTATCGACATAAGCTCGGTTAACTTCGACAGATAAAGCCTGAGGATTATTATCCGGAAAATTCCTCGAGGTACGTAAATAAGGCGACTGATTTGCAATATTCGTGCTCATGCGAGTAACTGCGATGGGCTAACATTTAAGATAAATGCATGTAATTCGATCTCTTCAAACTGCAATTGCAGATTCGGATCGAACATTTGCGTAGGCGACAGCGTAAATCCTATCTGCACCGTATCGCCAAGCAGAGAAGTATTCATGCGATGCCAAATCTGATTTTGTTGAGGAGCTGTCACCATCTGTAAGTTCGTATTAGCTGCCGTAAGTCCAAGATTAGTGCTTTCGGGGCATGTGTACAAAACTGTCGAATATATAAGCGAATTATTCGTAGAATTTGTAGCTGGCACAATCGGCCCTGAGTTATAAGGGCTTGCATCATTCTGACTTAGATAAATCTCGAGCGTAATTTGGCCAATGTCAGTAGTCGTCAGCAAATATTGCTGAGCGCCGATGCGTGTTTTTCTTCCCATGCTCCAAGCCATCGGAAATTGCTTAGTCAATACTCGCGGGATATACATGCGGGTAATTAATCCACTCCCTGCATATGTACCTGTGGGGACGACGGGAGCGACTGCGGGATTGCTGCTGATAGTAAATGTATTTGCAGTCACAGTGCCGACTTGCCAGACAAGGCTATTTAAATTAGTCATGCCAAGCGCGCCTGTAATTTCTATGAAATCTCCTTCATTTAAATTATGAGAAGGAGCTGTGATAGTAGTGCCTGAAATACTCTGAATATATAGAGAAGTTCCTTCGCCCGTGCCTTCGCCTCTAAAGAGCACAAATCCCTGTTGATTTCCGGCAATTACTTGGGGCTGCAAGAGCGTAGAATCACCAGAATCCCAAGGATCATCCCAAGAATCCCAAGACGGATATACAGTGCCAATTGTTGACCAGATATATCCGGTTTGTCGTCGAAATCGTCCATAAGTTGTGTAAGATTCATTGAAAATAGCCCAAGTCTCGTCCCGATAGTTGTACTGGAGGGTTTGATTGGGATAATTCGTATTTATTTCGTCTTCGTCCGCATAGCTCGAATATGAGAAGTAAACCCATTCGTTGATAAAATCCCTTTGAGCTGTAATCCGTTCGAAACCATTATTGGTGAGATTAAATTCGAAAATCTGGTCAGGAATTTGTAGATCAATCCTTTGTGAGCCAATTTGAGCTGTTTGCACTATTCCTTGATTTCCTATGGTAAGCACGCCTCGGTCAAAAGTAATTGCAGAAAATGTCGCTCCTGAGCCGAATTCTGAGTTAACAGTGAAGAAATTGAACGGGACGAGGTCATTTCCTGTGTAAACGAATCGCGTCTGTCTATTGGTAAAACCAATGATCAAAACGTCCTCGTTTGGGGATGCTGTTAAAATTGGCTGGGCTATTCCGGCCGTGATAAATCCGCCCAACCCCGTTACATCGATGATAAAAGAACCNNTGATTGGAGTTAAAATCGGGTGATAAGTGACAGAGGGATTAATGCCATAATTTGAGCTGGAATCCGTAAAAGACGCCGTGTAGTAAGGCGTTCCGTTTTGGCTATAGACCACAGTGTCTTGTAAATAGACCTGGCTGCCCACACTCGAGGTTTGAATCACAGGACCAAAAAACAAAAGACGGTCTTTAAATGGTAAAATAATGCGTGCGCCGACAAGATAATATGTGGCAACAGGCAGATCACCAATTGAAATATTGTTACCCGTAGAGAAAATCAATGGAGGCGCGAAATTCACCCATCCTAAGTGATTGTTTAACGTTGGACTTGTGGGAGGTCCGGTAGTAGGATCGCCATCATAAAATCGCAGGCAATCTACCGTCGTACTAGCGCGATTGGTTAAATATTGAGCGATTCCGCCAGTTCCATTGCTTGCGATCGTCGCATTTGGGAATTTTACGACGACATTATTTGCATCTGTGACAGTCGTGACATAGCCGGTTTGAAGATTGATTCCTGTCGTGGTGGCTACCTCATTAATAAATAAAAAATCTCCAACTACAAGCCCGTGGCCTGTAATTTGCAATGATACGACAGCAGGAGGGCCACCAGACGTTACAGTAGTGGCAACAATCGGCTTATATTGCATGCCTATATTCGTGGTCGAAAAAGGAACATTAATGCCGTTTGTCGCCCAAAGAGCGCCTTGATAATTCGTCGTCCAAAATTGCTGATAATCTTGACCATTCCAGGACGTGGGTGTAACTGTACTTTTTGCTGTATACCCGCTATAAGCAGATGAAGCCGGATTCTTATAAAAACTCACATCATAAATACTATAGGGAGAAGCAGTAACGATATTATAAGAATAGACAGTATCGAATGCTAAATTTCCTGGAAATTCGGTCGCATTTAAATTCAAATCCTCCAATCCCATCACCGGAAGATTGGGAGTATATTGGAAGATAGCCGAAATATTATCAGATGCGCCTCCCGTAATTACTATGCCACCAGTGGCATAATTTATTGTGCCGCTTGATGCCGTAATATCAGTCGCTGTACCACCGCTACTATATGCAGTAAATCCAGTGGAATCGACATTGATAGTAATACTTCCCGCTGTGACATGGGTTATGGTATAGGTATTTCCATTTAATTGAGTCATGCCTACAACGCCCGTAATGAATACTTTATCTCCAATCGAGAAATTATTCGTCGCAGTAAGTACGCAGGGATTTGCTTGCGTCGCTCCGGTAATGGTGGCGACATAGCTTAACGTACCATTTTGATTAATGTCGCTGTATGTGATCGAAGTTGTCTGATCGACAATAGTCACACTTCCAAGGACGATATTTCCGCCTGATTGCAGGCTAAATCCTGTTAAAAGATTTGCCGCTCCTCCAGAAAGTGGAATTGTCGACGAGGCTGAATATGCGGTTGATGAAGAATTAAAATAGCGAGTCAGGCGATTTAAAAACGCCGTGCCCCTCTTCCTCTTAATCCTGCCACGCCATTGGTACGCATTAAGAAGATATGGGAAGGCATCATTGTCGATGTTAAAAGCCAAAGGATTGTTAATTAAACCTTTCGAGATATTCCCGACGATGAGTTGCTCAGGCATATTAATCACCTATAGCGATATAGCTCATGTTAAGGTTCCGAAAATAACAACGCTTATGTCACTTGAGTTGACTAAGCTCCCTCCACTTCGGACAGCAAAACTCACGCTTCCGGCCGCACGCGCAGTGATCGTGATCGAAGCCCCGTTTCCTGCTATACTTGGAGTAACTTGAATCGCATAATTCGTCGTCGCAAAATTCCTTGCAAATGTGAGAGTATAATTTCCAGTGCTGGGATTAGTGATGCTCGCTCCCGATCCCATGTTGTAACTTTCATTTGGAGTAATAGGACTCGCTGATGTGCCATTAAATTGACACCAACATGCGGCAGTAATGCCTCCTCCCGTAAGGCGGGCGACATTCGCCGCAAGTGCACCATTTTGCCAATATAGATCAGAAGTGCTGGTAGTAAGGGACGCTTTTGTATACAGCGAGCCGATCGGAGTGGCCAAATTCGGATCAGAGCCAAGTGGAGCATTAAAAGTTACCTGTTTATGTTGACCGCTCACTGCACTGCCGCTGACATTGAACGCCACATGGTCTACTGCAACATATTGATTAATAGCGTTAGTATTCACTAGCATTAATGGCTGATCCGCAGAAGGATTATGAGGACCAGCGGGGATTCCTGTATTATATGAAATGCTCATGTCGACCCTTGGCCAATGTTGTTATAATTGCTCTGGCCTTGTAGGTCTGAGAAAATAGTGCCCGTACGTGTCGCCGTAAATTGTCTTTGGCTTCTTTTCCAGACCAGTGTTTCTTGTTCTTTGAATAGTGGCTCATAGAACTGAAATTGCTCTATGTCGCCTGTATCTGAGAGTAATTTTCTTGCGGCCCCGCGCGCGATATACTCGGCCATATATCCGAAAGGAATGGCACTACCGCTCACTAAAAATGCCGCTGGCGTTAAATATGCATTCATTTCCACCAGATAGGGAATATCAGGAGGCGGACGAAGTGTAATGCAGTTGTTATAGAATAAAATCGCTCTTGGCAAACCCTGCTGATAAAAATAGCACTGCGCCTGAATAGGATTTCCCGTTGGGATTACCGATGGAAAATACACGTTAGTCGCAACGCCCGTGGTGTAATTTATCGTGTTTTGGGTAGTGCTATAAGGAGTAGGGAGAGCGCCCCCGTTAGGAAGAGCAGCGTTGCCCAAGGGGGCGGAACCTGGTTGCATAAGTAATCCATAAAGATTTCCTCCGGTGTTTCCTGAAAGAAATTGTCCACTATCTGCGACGACAATATTTTTGCCGTTGCTATCTGATGCTGTGAAATATACTGCCGAATAAACACTAGTCGATGGCACAGAGAGGTTTAAATTCGTGCCATAAATCGGATCGACATTTGAACCAGTTGCGATAATTCCCGTGATATCAACGTGCCCAGGAAGAGCAGGGAAGAAGGGAAGATTTAACGTATATGGGCCAGATGTACCATTTCCGGTGGCAGTAGGATTGAGAAATTGGAGATAATTTGGCCATAAATTCCAAAAGGGATCTCTTTGCGTATAAAACGGCACTTGTATGCCATTGACATAGCATGATTGAGAAAATCCCTGATAAACTGGAAATGAAGCGATTGTCTGCGCGCCAGGCTCAGTCTGCACGTTGTAAAGCGGCATGTTGTACTGATCTACGCCTGGTGTCGTCTGGAATTGATATTTAGTCTTCAGATCGAATAACTGTACGCGCGCATCGACATCCATCAGCCAAAAGCGGTTGATGTAATCTATGATTAGATTATCTGTGATCTGCGCGTTCGAAGGACTTTTTACGATCCTCCGAACGTAAGTAATTATATCCTGAAGGAGGTTCAATTAAAAACCGCTCGCCCCCATAAATACGGATTTTTTCTGTGAAACGGGATGTGCATCTAGCCGCTGAATTGTCGAATCAACGACAATCGGACCTGTGAAGCTGAAATTTCCTCCAGCTTGACCAGGAATTGGCTTGCTCTCATCCATCGATAATCTGTGGTAATTGCACTCTTTGATGCGCTCTGCGAGATAGCGCGGCCCCCATACAGGCCTATTTACAGGAACATTCCACTCTTCAGCGGGTTGGCCAGGGAATTTCTTGGTCCATATTTCGATGGTCTCGCCGATAATTTCCCTATTTTCCGCGATGAAATTCACATATTCTTTCTGGAAGTTGTATTCGGCCCTGTACTTCTCATCGAAGGGCTTTACATCTGCGATCGTCCTTTTTGGCTTTAAATAGATCTCATTGTTCTTTTCGATCTCCTTGCTAGAAAGCTTCGTTTGCGGCTCAACTTCTTGTTTGGGAGCCTGGCTCATGCGGTCATGAGTCATCGCCTGCACCGTTTCATTGAACTCATTGAACTGTTTTTCAACTTTATCCAACTCTTTCTGTGCTGCTGGGCTTGAGACTTCTGGCTTCGAAAAGACATTTTTGTCTGTCATACTAAAACCTTTATGGTGATATGTTAATGAACGTCCCCGGGATTGTAGGCCCTGTAATAGAACTATCTGTCGTTCTACCACTAGAACTAATTTCGCCGCTATTTTGATCACCTATGGCTATGATCTGTGGGGGCGTAGGGCCATAGCTCGGAGAGGCGATAAATGGGGTAATTCCTGAAGAGTCGATATTTACAATGACCTGATTGGCGGCTGGAATGGATATCACAAGCCCTTGCCGCTCATTTAATCCTCGGGATCCATAAGTGGATGGGATTAAAAGCCTAATGTTCTGGCCAACGACGTAATTGTGATTGACTGACGTTGTGACTGTAGTAGTTGTGCCAAGAGAAATAGCGGAAATTTTGAAATCGCTGGGTTGGAAATATTGAGGATTTATCGGGGGATTGTTTTCGGGTGCGATTGGACCCGGGAATATTGATTGAGACATATTTCCTCATAATTAAAACGGGGGAGCACCAGGGGACTGATCCCCTGGTTGCCCCGCGACCGACGTTTTAAGTCGGACTTGTAGCCATCGACCTAGGAATGGGCTACCGTTACGAACCAAAGTCGTAATACACAGCTTCCCAGATGTAAGTAGAGGAAGCAGTAAGGAGCAGTGCGCTCGTATTTACTGTTCCAGTACCCAGACCTACTGTGAATCCTTGTGCAGTACCGTTCACAAAAGAACCGCTAATAGCAGGGCCGTTAATCGTGCTAGCTCCGTTTACCGATGGAGATGGGTAAAGAGCGCCGCCGGAATAAGCAACACCGCCGCTGTTCACATCGCCTACAGCAAGAACTTGTGGGAAAGACAAGCCAGGAACACTTGCAACCGTCTGGTTGGTGTTAAAGGCTGTAAATCCGGTTGAGTTCGCATTGCAGACAAATTGTGTTGTACTACTTACAGATGTCACATAGTAGTAAATGGGTGATCCAGGAATTGTCGCATCAGGAAGCGAATTCAACTGGGTTGTTCCCCAAGCTGAAGGAATCCTGAACGCAATTTCTTGACCTACTACAAAATTGTGAGGAGCAGTTGTGGTCACCGTAGTTGTAGTGCCAGTAGAGATTGCTTCAATGAAAGCAACTCCAGGGGCATACAGGAACGGATTCAGAACTTTCATCACGGTTGCACCAGTTGGTGAACCAGAAAGAGCTGTATAGTTAGACCCGCTACCTGGCCACACAACAGAGAAGTGGTTAGCATCGCCAACAGCACTAATCCTGAAAGGCATACCGCTAATTTGTGGCATACCAGTTGTAGAAGACTGATAGAGTCCTTCGAACACAACAATGTCACCTACGCTATAGCCGTGAGCAGTTACGTTGAAAACGATTGGGTTAGCAGCCGTTGCACCGATAATCTGCTTAGCAGCGCCATATTGGAGTGACAATCCAGCTCCAAAACTACTGATACCGAGGCTTCCTACATAGTCAGCCGCGAGAATCCAAGGAGAGCCAGCACTTTCGATATACTCGATAATGGCCACACCTTGACCAGAGTTCACATCCCATTCAGCGTACGTTACCGCATTCTGAGCAGGAGATGAGTAGGCAGTTGTGTTTCTTAGTTTTACCCTTTGTGGTTGAAATGGAAGGTTCACGACTTGCGTAATAGGAGACGCAGCGGTAGTGAAAGTTCCACTAGCTATTCTTGAATATTCAGCCATATAGCCTCCTTACAATAAGTTAGAGTTAGACGCTCTAGTACTTAATAGGTTTCTAATAGCCGTATCTTGTGTGATAGCCTGGGCTTGGGCAAATTTCACTGCGATAGTCGCGTTTTGCGCGAGCATACCGGAGTAGTAAGGATCACGATAAATCAGGTTCATGGAATATCCATCCTGGTTTATGTGAGTAAGTGCTTGCTTACCAACAACAGTGTTGTAGTAAACATCGCGACCGTTAGCAGATGTACCGCGCGACACTGGCGCTTCAGAAGAAGTCAGGATGCGGATGTTCAATACCGATCCAAACTCAGCTGGAAGAGCAGAGGCGTTAGTAGGATAGTTCCATTGAGACAGGAATCCAGCGCCGGTTAGAGCATCTAGATCTGTCTGGATCTCTGTAGAGGAGAGCATGAAATATGCGCTTCTTACAGGACCGGTTCCGAAACGATCCATACCTTCGATACCGCTCATAAACTTATAAGCGTTGTTTGTATCGAGAGTAGCCGCAACTAAGCTGAAATCAGAGATTCCGAGGTTAGTTGGGTTGTCACCGTTAGCACCGCCGGACGCATTGATCTGCGAAGCCGCAGAAACAACGTAATCTCGGAGGATTAAGTCTTCTGCCTGGCGCATAGCAACAGCTAAACGCTCAGAAACCCAAGCGAGCACGCCCTCTTGGTCTTGCAGAATGACCTGTTCGTTAATAATGCAGCCTGTACCAAAGAACGCCATTTGAGCGTCGATGATGTCCCTTTGAGGAACTTGAGCTGGGGGATCAATTCCGCTGTTGCCCAACTGGATAGTTGGAGGAACAAGCGCTCTTGGTCTCATAAATCGGCAAGTAGTACCGCCATTAGCTGGCATAGATACCTTGTCGGTGACCAAGATATAGTTCATCGTGGGAGTTGGCACGTAGAGCATCGCAGGAGCCAAGCTCTGGAGGATCATAGGGCCAAGATTCCCAGTAGTAGTAATTGACATTTTTTACCTATGCTTGTCAATTTCACTGAGACATGTCGATCCGTGGACGGCACGTATTACGTCCGTTTTCGATCACATCAGGTTGGAAGGTGCGAGAGCTTCCTTACGCGGGCGCCCATGACGCAGGGCTGGCGAAATCTCAGATATATCTAATTAATTATTTAGTTGGCAACTATCCCAGTCTAAGCCTGCCTTTAAGCTCTTGTAGTTTTTTATAAGCATTTTGGCCCTCGGCTGGCGAAACATCTCTTCCGAGATTAAATACGCCATAAGGAGCTGTACCTACGCCAGATGGCTGGTAATAGGGGGAGCGCTTATTTTTATCGATTGTTTCTTGAATATTGGTCTTAGGTTCTTCTTTTTTGTGAAGCCCCAGAGCCTTAATCGCATGATAGGCTAGCTTTTGTCGTTCGAATCCTTCGGGCATTTGCAGAACATTTTCAGCAAATTCCTTATCTTTTTGATAAAATTTTTCAGCATGTTGCATTACCTCTTCAAAATCTGGGTTATTTTTAAGCCATTGACTCTGACGCTCTTCGTTGAGCATCCTACGAGCCTTTTCTTCGGCTTTTTGTTCGATTTTCTTATCTAAACTAGCCTCGAATGAGGAAAACTTTTTCGCGAGTCTCTTATGGTCTACATAAGGCTCATCATCGCCATCATCATCATCGACTTGCGTTCTTCGCGCCTGAGCCTCTTTCTCGATTTGCGTTGCGCGAAGCTCAGCTTGCTCGCGTGCATATCTCTCTTGTTCGAGCTGTCTTTCATAATGCTTGCGTTGTTTGACTAAATTTGTCTCTTCTTCCGCTTTTTTCTGGGCTTCGTGAGTTTGGACTGGATTCTCTTGAGGAGCTGCTGACATTTAAACCTTTGTCTTGACGCCGACCAGCGAGTTAGGTTAAACAACCTCGATATAAACTAAAGATTTATTTCGCGCTACAAAGGGGCAAAATTGTGAAAATAACACGCATTGACGCTCACGACCGTTTCGAACATTTTACCAAGCAAAACTTCGATATTTCGGCCTGTTGCCAGGATTTAATCGATAAAAGGCCGTTTGGCGACATTCCCTTCTATATTTTCGCACATGCACGCACAATTGGCATGGACGAGAAAATAAAGCTTTACGCCCAGAGAAAATTTAAATCCCTGGAAGAAGTGCCGGAAAAGACCATTATTTGGCAGCCAAGATTAACTAAGCCCGAAGCCCAAGAAAATTCGATGCTTTTTAAGGCATATCCTGGAAAAGACACCGTAAAGGTCATTTGGATGCTTCCAGACCGTAGGCTGTGGGATAGCTATGCTAAAGGCAAAATGACCGAAAATAAGACCATTTCTGACAGCATTTATGATTTTCAGAACAACAAACAAAAACTTGAAGCCAAAGAAGAGGATGACCTTTGTGACGAAAAAATCAAAAAAATCTACAAAGAAATCATGCAAAACCTCCAAAAAAGACAAAAATCCGAACCCATTAATCGGCAGACAATGGTTTGAATGGTGTGAAATAGACGCGCTACCTAAGCCGCACACCGGCATTTTATTTACAGATGGAAGAGATGTTTATTGCGGGTGGCTTGAGACCTATGATCCATGCGAAGAGCCGCAATGGTATAGTGTACCGCGTGCACATTTCGGCCGATTTGGCCATTGGCCGGACGGAATTACCCACTGGGCGTATTTTCCTAAACCACCGTCGTGGGCGGAGTGCCCAGCTGCTTCTTAGAAACAGGGCGATAGCCAATTGAATCGCTTCTCATTTCCCCCATGGCATTGCGCTTGCCGCGACCATAATAATAGCCCATGCCCATATGCTCACCAGGAACAAGGCCGGATTCATTGCCAGTAGCAATGCGGCCGCCGCCATAGGCAAGCCAAGGTTGTCGCGAAGGAGAATTAGCCCTTTTTGTCTTCGCCATCGAAGACCTCGTCAGGAGAAAATGCGTGGGCTTTTTGCGGGATAGGACCAGACTCCATAGATCCGCAATGCTCTTTTCCCATTGGATTGCGGAAACCTACGCCATATTTATTGCCTGCACAGAGATAGCCGCTATGAGCTTGATCTTTTGTAGGGGCATTATAGGTCCACGGATAAATTCCGTCTTTTTTCTCTTTAGGAGCGATTGGAGATTTCAGGACTTTATTCATCTGATTTTCGGCATGGAAACCAAGCCATTTAGGACTTGGAGGAAATGCCGCTCCTGTTTATAATTTTCGTTTTCGGTCACCATTTCCCACGACTGACCGATTGTCGTGATGACATAATCTAAGCCCCATCGGGGATTGCACAGTCCTTTGGCAGTGCAACGGGCGTGAGAGCCACGAGGAGCAATATTAAATTGCCTAGCTCGACGTAAACCGTCCGGATGTTGACCCATTGGGTACAATAAATTGCCAGACAAGCCGACAGTCGAGAGACTCTTGGAACTACTTGTCTTGGGCATCAAAAAGCCTTTCGCCTTCAGGCGAGGGTGGTTTACAGTTATACCTACTTATAGCCGGTTATACTGGGTTATACCTCGTTTAGATATAACTCAAAAACGCATTTGGCGGGGGAGCCTTCGAGGATCAATGCGCAATCTCCCTTGAGTCGATCGGGAATTAAATTGAGTAATCAGGCCGAAGCCACTATAGCCCTCAAAAACCCGATCCTTTCCCCTCTCAATCGATGATTTATTAAGGCTCACCGGCAGCCTGTAAAACCTATGACGGTAAACCAAGGGTCACTCCCCTTGACAGTCCTATGGACCAGGAGGACAAGCCGCCTTTCCGTCACAGCGCTTAGTATCTATAGCCAGTTTTCATTGGCTTAGATTTAACTTTACTGTCGCCATGCTCTTGATCGCGATGCACTGCTTCAGTGGTATCGGGATAATCCATGCCGATGTGGCCAGAGCCTTCAGCGGAATGGAATTCTTTTAAATGAGTTTTGGACTTCATCGCCATTTCAGATGTATGAGGATATCCGCCCATGTCGTCTATACGTCTACCTGCCATAAACCCCTCCAAGGGTATCTCTATAATTTTTTATATTACATATTGGTTTGTTGTTGTGCAAGCGGCTGATTACCGTTCATCAACTTAGCCAGAAACTCATTCGAGACTGCCTCTTGATGAGCCGATCTTTTATCTGTTTCTTCCATAGCGCGATCTTGCACCTCAAGAGATTGAATATCATTCATCTTAAGCGCCGTCTCTATCTCTCCATACTTTCCGATAACATCCACCATCTTCTCGAGGGCTTCCATCTTAGCTTTTGTGCTAAGCGCCCTATTCTTAGATACTTCCGCCATTCTTTCTTCTAATAAACCGATGTTGCTTTCGAACCTTCCATAGCGTTCTTTAGCTGCCGCGATAGAGTTGGCAGCTTTCGCATAAAGCTCTCTAAGTTTGGCCTCTTCAAACGCATGCTGAATATTCGTAGCCTCTGCTTGAACCGCTTGCATCTGTTGCTCTTGTTGTTGCAAGAACTGGATAGCTTCCGCTTTGCCCGTAATATTCATGTGCGGGACAATCATCGATGGCGGGAAGACTTCTCGGCCGAAAGCAGCGTTAATATCCATGAGAGATTGAGCCTGCATATTCTGCTGAGTTGGAGTTAGCTCTCCCTCTTCTACGATTACCTGGAATTTGGAGAAGATCTTCGAATAGAAGAAAGGACTTGGCTCTTCGCCAATCATGAGGCCAACTTTCTGAGCATTCCAATTATTGAGCGCAATCTGAAGAAGCCTTTCGCCTACAAGCTTTTTAGCCTGATCCCACTGGTCGAAGTACTTCTGAAGCACCATGAGATTAGCCGCTTGCTTGATGAGCGTGGTAAGCGTAGAGGATTGCTTTTCATTCTGAGCAGACCAATTCTCAAGATCCACACCCGATGTCGCGAAGATAAGAGATCTTAGCTGATCGGCAAGCGCAAAATCAGACTCCGGAACCGCAGCGGGCTGTATCCGCTCGAAGTCCGTCATCTCATAGCCTTCATTGATGATTACATCCCATCCTTGTCCTGACTTTTTGAGATTGTCTTCGTTGGCCACTGCTCCGACTTTCCGTTTCCATCCCATATTGATGGTTGCTTCCGAAATATCATGATTAATGATGATCCGACGGTTAAGAAGATAGTTAGAGTCGCGCATAGTCCTAACAAGGCCACGGCAGCGAAGATCATAGTAATTGATATGCGGTTCATAGTTCCAAAATACCGGTATAAACGGACAATCGTCGAATCCAAGGGGATTGTCGCCCTGGAACATAAGCTGATCGTTTAATACGACCGCAAGTTTCCAAGTGGGCACTTCCACATTGACTTCCTTCATGTCCGGGATGTTGTAAAGAAGTTGATCTAGCTCATTCTGATTCCCTGCGAAATCGAAGAACTGATTGCGCTGTTCGCTATAAAGTCTTTTCTTTTTTCTCTTCCACTTGTACCATACGTAACTCAAAACCATGAGGTCGTTACGTGCCATATTGTAGTTTTCAGGTAGGAAATAGAAACTGCCGTATCTCTGTGGCGTCCCAGCCATGGGAGCGATATTTTGCAGCTTGTCTGGAAAGCGAAATTCAGCCTCTTTCTTCGAGATATATTCCTGACACCACACAAACTGAGCATCAGACATGTCAAAATTGCGGAAGTATGGGACAACTAGAAAGCTGTTGTATTCCCACAACTTAAGTTTCAGCTGGCCTTGCGCATGATCGTCCGCGTTGAAGTCAAGATATGGCTGAAGGAGGACGAGACCCGTGATGCATGCCTGTTCACACGCGCGGGAGAACTGTTCGTGAACATCACCTATATTCGCAGCGTGAGTGATGAGCCGGGTATATTGATCAGTCGTTTGGGTGTCCGCGCCCTCGCATGGGATATAATTGAAGCCCTTACGATGCTGGCGCTCATACCCAGTGACCATATTCACGGGCTGTTGGAGCAAATTGAAATAGAAGTTCTGATAGGAAAATGAGGGCGTGAAGTTAAAATAGCGGTTTATAAACGTCTGAGACCCAGCGTAGAAGAGGGTATCGATGTTCGACTGGTTCCAGCGAGCTTGCTCTATGGGCTGGAACTTGGAATAGAGGTTATCCAGCCACTGTCGTACGTTGCCCTGATTTGGTTCGAGTGCGTTGTTCCACGGAGGATAATAGAATGAAATAGTCGCCTCTCAAAGAATTATTAGTAGCCTAAGGCTAACCTTAGCACTAATAATTTTATTGCCGCAACTTAGGGGGAATCATTCATATCTTTTCCCACGCGTCAGCTATTGTTTTTGTTGCCGTATTAATCATACCCAAAAACAGCTCGTAAGAATATCCATTTCTTTTATATTCTATGGACATAATGCCCAAAGCAATTGAAATAAACTCAGCGGGGACAATATTGTTTAACATGCAACATTCAATAATTGTGAGTCTTTTCTTTATCCACTCTTCGTATTCTTTTTCAAGCTCGGGTGGAATATTGTTTGTTTTATCTGAATCCATAATCTCTTAATGGCTTCCCTCCTCCATTATCATCATAAGGCTTGTAAATCGATGGTTTATGCGTGTGAACGGCATATCTCAGCGCATCAATCGCATGATCATTCTGCTTTAAAGGCTCATCATAGCCCTTTTCTGCGCTTTTAGGATCCCAAACGTAGCTCTCTACCTCGCGGATCAGGTTTGTGCATTCAGAGCAGATAAATAGTGAGCCGGCCTTCATCTCTGAGGTAAGCTTTTGAATACCGTTGTCCACGTCATTATCTGCGTTGACAGGATGAAAACCCTTGCGCTGTAGCTCCAAGCGAAAAGCAGCAGCAGAAGGATCAAGGTAAATAGACTTAACTGCATACGGCTCCAACCAATTCTTGAGATCTTCTGCAAACTCACTGTTGGTTTTTTGCCTGCCTTTTACTTTATGGTCCCAGTAGTACTCTTTTTCGACCCAGAGCATGGCTTTGTTGTCTTGGATATTTTTTCCGGTGTTAACTCCAATAAGTACTGCCGCAAATGCGTTATTTGTACCATAGTCCACACCGACAATCCAATATTCGGCAGCGCGAGGAGGGCGAGCCACAACATAAACAGACCTCTCAAAGAAATCGAATATTGCTCCTTCTGCAAGACACCATTCTCCTAAGTAGTTTCTGCGATAAAACACACCCGACAAGCTAGTCCGGATGCGCTCCTTGTAGCTTTGTTCAAGATAAGGATTATCGTCCAGGGTAAAGTGGAGATGATAGTAGTTTGGATCTTTGTTGATCGCTTTATCCACCCATTGCTTGATCTTGTGCGTAGGATGCGACGGGTTGCATGAAGAGAATAGCATGGAATGAGGATTCGACAGGCGCGTGTCGATCATATCGATGATAGATTCAGGATAGAGCGTGATCTCGTCGCAATATGCAAGAGAGAAGGTCTTCCCTTGAATTGCTCCGATTGCTCCCGAATCTTTCGCCCCAACAGTTGAGATAACCTTATCCTTATAACGCAGCTCACGGTCTCCCTTCATCCAGGTGCAAAAAGGCCGGAAAATAGAAAGAGGATCGGGCACGCCTTTTCCTTTTGGTTCAATAATCAGCCTTATGGCATTGTCGAAAATCGTAGTGGATGTATGACCAATCATCCATATTTGGGAGTCAGGACACTCGCTTACAGCCTGCATGAATCGAAAGAGCGTGCCAACAGTTTTGCCAGATCTTACAGAGCCGTGGGCAATGTTGATTTTGCGCGTAGAATGTAATATGAACTCGCGCTGCTTAGGAGAGAGCAAATCAGCCATACTTCTTAATTACTGCAAGCTTAGATATATGGGCAAAGCTTTTCTGTGGCTAGCTATCTTGGTCATCATTCTCGAGTACTTTTTAGTTTTTTGGATTGGGAGATAAAAATGAAAATGTGTATTGAATGGTCCAATGGAGACTATGAATGTCGTAACATTCCCGAAGAAGAAGTGAAAAATCTGCGTAATGCATTTGAATACAATATGCAATCCTCCGAATTTACTACCACAGCAGGGATTGAATGGGTCTTCTGGAAACACGCCCGCAGAGTGATATTTAAGGAAGATTGATGCGCAATAGAGCCAAATGCAAGCTTTGCAGTTCCGTTATTGAAAGCTTCCATGAGTTTGACTTCATTACATGCGCCTGCGGAGAAATCTCGATTAATGGTGGTTTTCACAGACTGGAGGCCTTCGCTAAAGACTTCTCTAACTTCTTAAGAGTTGATGATGAGAACAATGAGATTGTGGTAAGATATCAGAACTCAGAAGCCAAAGAGAAGCCGAACGAGCTCGCTGAAGAGCCACCAAAGAAAGTTACAAAGAGCGACGTGATAAAAGTTCTTGAAGAAGAGATTAAAAGAGACGAAGAGCTTCCGTCGCAAGCGTTCCATTNNTTCATAGCCTCAAATTAATTCTATTGAAATTTTTAAAGATAGGCGCGAAGTGAAAATCAAAAAAGTAGAAGTTGTTCCAATCAAGCCCAAAGAAGGGCTGGTCGCTTTTGCAACCGTTGAAGTCAACGACGTCTTCCTTTCCTCGATTGCAGTTTACAAAAGGCTCGACGGATCTGGGTATCGCATTCTATATCCCACAAAGAGAATAGGCGTGTGCGACATGACAATATGTCATCCAACGACGGCAGAGCTGAGTCGCGAAGTGGAAAAAGCCATATGCACTAAAGCTGAGGAGGTCTTGGGATTATGAGCATTTCTGCTTCTTCTCTTGCTGTAGATCGAGTCAAGGCGCAAGCTCAAATAAAAACCGATATCGCTGCGCTGAAAGCCGATGAGGCTTGCGATAAAGAAGTCGCACTTACAATTGCGCGGGCATCTAATCCTTTTAAAGCTAAAAGTGCTGCCCAGTCAATGATAAAGCCATGGCGCCTGGAGATGGCAGAACTGCGTCTGGCAAACAGCAAACTCCAGGCAGAGCTTCAAACATCCCGCGCTGAAACTGAAAGCATGTTGAGACGAAACCTGTATCTAGAAAAAAAGCTCGATCAAATGAAGCAAAGCCTAAAGTTTTACGGCGATCTCATCGACACCTATCAAAAGGCGATGGGACCCAGCGGAAAGGCTAAGATCGACGATACCAGCAAGCTTTACGATGACTGACCCCGTTTTAATCTCTTTTTATGTCGCAGGCGGGATCATCGGCGGAGGAATTATCATGTTGTTTTTAATAAAATCGAGAAAAGCAAATGACGATTGAATGGCGACTTATTAATAAAGAAGACTACATGCCGGATGAAGCTAAATGTCTGCACGAACCAGAACCCCGCCTTCGTTATTGCTTTCTTGCCGACAGAAAGGGAAATGTTTGGCAAGGATTTAATGCTTCTGATTTTTTCGATGAAGATGCTATTTATTGGTATCCAAGGCCCAGCTATCCAATGGCTGATCCAGTAATTACACATCCTGATGCGACGATTCGTTTAGCAAGGCTATACAAATGATCATCGACTGCATCAGTGACCTTCATGGACACTATCCCGAGCTTAAGGGCGGCGATCTTTTGATCGTGGCGGGAGACTTGACAGCGCACGATAATGATGCCGGATATTTAAAATTCTATGCTTGGCTTCACAAACAAGAATACAAAAAGTATGTCATCATAGCAGGAAATCACGATCACATGATCGAGTGGGGCCAAACCATAATAGACAGGTTGGATCGGACCCATTATCTTCAAGACTCTGGGACGGAATTCGACGGCTTAAAAATCTGGGGCTCTCCCTGGACGTTGAGCTTTGAAGGAATGAACCCTCAATGTACGGCGTTTACGGTTGAGACCGAAGAGGAATTGTCCGAAAAATGGGCGTTAATTCCCAACGATATCGATATCCTAGTAACACACTGCCCTCCGCGCTGCTACCTTGATCTTATTACGCTGCCATCAGGAGAAGATCAATTGTGCGGTTCAGCGAGCTTAAATTATGCCAGTACTCAGCGAATAAAACCAAAATATCATATTTTCGGTCATATCCACGAACATGGTGGTAGATTCTTTAGAACAGAAGATACGCTCTTTATTAATGCCTCTTACGTCAATGAATACTATGAACCCATCAATACACCAATAAGGATTCAAGACTATCACGACGATCATTAAATGCGCTCATTGCGGTAAAGCGGCTGAAATGAGAGATTTTTATACTCCAATAATGAACTGGATTAGCGTTAAAGATCGACTGCCGCCAAATAACCATTGCGTGATTACTTGGGATGGAGAGTTTGTTTCTCAATTTGATTATTATGACGCGAAATCAGGTCAGTGGTTTGTTATAGGAGATTGTTGTCACGACGATTCCTTGGTCGGCAGGTTAATTACTCACTGGATGCCTCTTCCCGAGCCGCCTTCTGCTGATGAGAAATCTCCTTCATAAGCTGATCGTGCGCTTGGGCTGAATCGCTTGTATCTTCGTCTTGATTTGCGTCTTTGGTATCCCATTTGAATTTATTACGCATTGTTATTTGTATAGCGGCCGTGTCTGCGTCTTTATTTTCCCCTATGGCTTTTGCCGTAAGTACTGATTCCCAGTAATACAAAGAATCACATTCGGCCATTTTTTTGTGTATGGGATCGAAATCAGCGGGATTTTCACGAATATATTTCTCCATGGTTTCCCACGTGAGGCTCATATCAGGATGCTTAAATCTCCATGATTTTTTGGAATATCCCGAAGCGATATGAGCACAATATTGGGTATATGCTTCTCTTTTCAATTCATCGGTAGTAAGTTTAGCGGCGTGATTGTTGTTCGGATGGCCAA
>DMNE01000178.1 GCA_003453735.1 Nitrospiraceae bacterium
ATGGTCATTAACCGTCCATATGCTGTGACGACCAGCTCAATCCGCTCCTGAGGAGGATGTGCGCATGTTTACTCATCAAGCTCCATGCATATACCGTAGTGCTCTTCAAATATAGGGGTTCTAGACAATTACTGTCAATACAGAGAGGAAAATAGCATGGTTGCTGTCAAGGCAGCAAACCACTGTTACAATCGGAAACCAACAGTATATCTGAAAGCTCTCGAGTGTTTGCTTTCAGGGTAAGACGCGACAAGACTTCGTACTGATGACAACCCCTCTGTCGCGAATGTCGACATATGATGTTCCGTCCCGCTAATTACATCATGTTCATTATTCTGATGTTTTCGTTGTGACAGCATCAGGATTAATCTTCATGCCACTGAGTGCGATAGCCCGCGTAAGCACTGTTGCAAGCCCTTCAGATGCACCGCCACTTCCGACTGTAAGAATGTCAGGCATAATCTTAATCTTGCCTGCAGAAATATGTTTTGCAAGCTCGATAGCCATAATAGCCTGCGGCCCAATAGCTGTCTTCTGCTTTTGGTAAGCTTCCGCTGTAGCCGTACCGACTGCCTCGATCGCCTTGGCATCTCCTTCGCCCTTCAATCTTGCGCTCTCAGCATTACCTTCAGCCAGTGTTACTGTTTCTCTTTTCTTCTGGTCGGCAACTTTAACGGCGATCTCGGCCCTGACAACTTCCGGCTGCTGGTCAGCAGTGGCCTTGGTCTTTTCCATTTCGATCCTGGTAACCTGAGCCTTCTGTTCTTCCTGGTACTGAGTAGTCTGCTGCTGTGCAATGATCTTCTTCGTCTGAGTATCCATCAGCTCCTGGGGCAACATAATTTGACAGATAAGGGCCGAGACGCACTCGACATGATACTTTTCGAGTTCCAGTCTCGCCCTTGTTTCAGCTTTTGTCTGTTCTTCCTGCCTGTCCTGCATGAAGTTCATGGCAGACGTTGTAGAAGCCTGGTTTCTGAAGCTGGAATCAATCATCGGGTGGATAACGTGAAGGATAAGGTTGTCGATAGAACCAACTTTCGCAACCATATAAGGCGCTTGGTCAGGTCTGACTCTTACAACCACCTTAACGGATACCCCAATCGGAAACCCGTCTTTTGAGATGACACTCAATGGATCGAACCTTGTCTCTTTTGAATCATCCCAGTCGATTGTAATGTTTGTAGTGTCGATGATATAAGGCATGAAAGCCAACCTGTTAAGATAGTATTTCCCGGGGCCGGCAACTTCTTCTTGTATCCCACGAAATCCGTTTGGGACAACATATTTTTCTTTGCCTTCTTCTTCGGTTGCCCCCATCTGAGTTGAGCCGAGTCTTTTCTTCATCTCAGGAGTGGGTTCCTCGCCTACGTTTGAAACAACAACTGCAACCTGTCCGCGCTCAACAACGGCAACATCATCAAAGGCAACATCAAACATTAATGGGTTTATATAGTAGGTACCCGGCTTAAGAACATCGAGCTGTGGTCCGCGTTCCCCGCCGCCCTTGAGAAAAGCATTGGCATCCTGGAAATCAGCGTGGCCTGCTACAGCATGGGCAACATATTCTTTTTCAGGGAGCGGATTGCCATCTTTAGCTGTAACCAGACCTACCTTTGCAGATTCAATCACAGCAGCAGGTGCAGTTGTGACCTGAAATAAATGAATGTTGATACGATATGTTCCTGGAAGAAGTATGTCGATCTGCGGGCCCTTTTGTCCGCCATTTGCAAGAAACTTCTCACCGTCTTCAAAGTTATGATGATCAGGCACACTGGCCGCCAACAGCCTTCCAGGTGCAATGGGACCGCCATCCTGTGATGTTACAACTCCCACCTGCCCCTTTTCAATAATAACAGCGTTGGCAATCGATACCTTAAAGAGATATGGATTTATCCTGTATTTCCCGGGAGGGAGGATATCAATCTGAGGCCCTTTCTGTCCCCCGTTTTGCAGGAACACCTCTCCATCCTGAAAAGAATTATGTCCCCTTATCACCTTTGCAAATATTTTACCGGGGGGAATTGGGCCGCCATCGACTGATTCAATAAGCCCAACCTTTCCATCCATTATTTCTATAAACTCACTCTTTTTTGCAGTATAAATAAACGGAATAAGAAAGTGCATGCCAGGACCGAGCGTCCTTGCCTGAATGCCGACTTCGCTGTTCATGGCAACAACCCTGCCTTGCGGCATCTTCTTGCCTAACCATCTCCGTTCAATAAGTGCTATCTCTTTACCACCGACAATGACAACTGATTGATATGCCAATATCAAGGCAAAAATCCCTGCGATTGCTACGATTGTTCCGCCTGCCCAAATCGCTGCATTCAACTGTGATAGAATTTCCATGAAACCTCCTTCGTATTAGCTCCCCTTATTTTTGTCCCTCATCCTTAACTCATAAAACTCTCAAGAAGAATGTATATTCAATCCATGATCAGCTCCGTGGATGCCGTCATGATCGAGTGTCGCTGTCTTGCAGCCGAAACAAGGCGTCAATTTTGTGCGTTCTATTAGAGGTTCCTCAAGTTCGTAGCCGCAAGTACACCTAACCATGGCATCATAAGTTATATCGCACCACACTCGGGGCATTTCCAGGCCATTAAACGTCCCTTCGTCAAGTCTTTCTTGCTGGGACACCTGCAGTTTGCTGACGTATTGTTCCTTGGCTTGTGGAAGAAAGTACGTCTTCAGTCAGGCTCACCCTTCGAATTCTGACCACGGCTCATCCTCTATCGGAAGCTTTATAATGTTTCCCTCGCGGAGCACGGTCAACACTTTTTCTTTGTCCCATGGGTAACTATAGTATGAAAAGTCAAAGCCACTGTCTAAAGGTATATTGTTATAAGAGAGTACTATATCGCCATTTCTTAGCCCTGCGTCGTAGGCCGATGTTTCTCTCAAGACGAAAAGGACCATGGCACCTAATTTATTTCTAAAGAGTCCCGGTTGGGTAAAGCGTAGATTCCAGCCAGTGGCAAGGGATTTTGACCATTGAGGATAGAGCTTCGCATATTTCTCAATCGTCTGCTTGAGTTTTTCTCTTTCGCCGGTACGGTAATACAGCCTACACAGAGTATTCATCGAATAGTTATCACTGTACCGTTCCACAAGCCTTTTTGCCCAAAGTTCAGCTGTTTCCTTGTCCCCGGTGGCAAGATATGCCACAACCGCTCCTCTCATGGAGGATGCTTTGTAGGTTTCGGCTGTCTCAGCAAAGATGCGAATTGCTTCATTAGGCTTTTTCAAAGAAAGAAGTGTGTAGCCGATCATGTTCTTCATTTCGACACCGTAAAGGCTCTCTGAATCAGCCCTAAGATATTTCTCATAGACATTGATAGCTTCCTCATACCTCCCTTCATTTCTGAGAACTGTTCCCAGGAATTTGGTTGCAACGTAAAGAGAAGGTTGTAGCTTGACAGCCTTTTTCAGATATTCAATGGCCGTGGCGACATCTCCGAAACGCTTATAAACAAGATAGCCGGCATTATAGAAGGCTTTGGCGTTTTCGGGCAAATCCTGGGTAAGTCGTTTCATTAAACTGAAATCATGATTCTCCCACGCCAGGTTGTAGACAGCCGCAACATTCCAGGGATCACGCTTGATGCCCTCCTCCAGATAGGTTTGTCTGGCTTTATGCTTCAGAACAGCAACACTCCCGAGGGCGTTCAGAAATCTGCCGTTTTCTGGAAACCGCAAAGCCAGATTTTTCATGAGAGGCCCTGTTTTGACAGCTTGCCACTTTGTGAACTGGCTCACGCCAAGAATGCGAAGCAGCAGCTTCCTGTCGCCTGTCTTTTGTATGAGGTTTGCCATAATGTGGTACGACTTCTCACAATTCTTGTTCTTATTCTCCTCGACATCAGCATACAGGAGCGTGACGAAGGGATCGCCTTCGAATATTTCGTTCAGATCAGCGGAAGTATTCAAGGCATAATCAAGAACGCACCATCGTGCCTCCAGAAGATCCTGCCATATCGATACAGCTGTCAGGAGGTTATGATAGAAGAAGAGTCGCTCGTCCTCCTCTGAGAACAAGTCAGCTTCCAGTTTTATAGGATAGCTTTGCCCTTTGAACAAAGACTGACTGGCTTTTTTCATGATTTCATATCCTGGAAGGATATGTTGTCGATCGTTATCTTTACTTGTAGCGCCTAATAACCTTAGAAAGCTGTAAAACTGAGAGGATAAGGGAGAAGAATTCTTCTTCGGGAAAAGACCGTATTCCTTCTGTAGCTTTTCTGCCCAGTCCGGATATTCTTCCTCTATAAAGCGGAGATGTTCCTGAAGTGTTTTTTTGATGAGAATAAGCCCATAGGTGCGTCCTTCACCGACACCCTTATTCGCAAGCCATGAAAGAACATAGAGATTATCGGGGTTTTCAACGAGGAGCTTTTCCATTTCCTCTCCGTTAACCTCAAACCCTTCGCTGCCCGAAAATATGAGTTTCCAGTAAATGATTGGGAAAGGATAATTAGCACTATACCATAAAGCTTCTGGTTTCTTTATCGTGAGAAAAATCCCGCTCTTATTCTCCTCTTTTGCTTCCGGGGTTGATGCAAGTTCAAAAGCTCTCTTCGGATTGCCTGAAAGATAGGATAACATTGATTTTGTGTAATAATAATCATCACTCGGAATGTGCTGTTGGGCTAGCGAAGCAATTGCGAGGAGACCGAAGGCACGCGATATCAGGCCATCATAAAAACTCGAGACACAGCTTAGATGGTTTGCTAAGCAAATGGAAAGATAAGCCCGTGCGGCTTTGGTAAGAAGAACAGGGGAGGGACTCGTAGCACTTTTCAGGCTAGTGTGAATTATTCGTAATGCTCTCACATAGTCAAACTGGTCACCAGAATTGAGGTACTTATTCAGTTTGGTTATTGAGCCTTGCTCCATCGGTTGTGCCGGTGTGGTTGAGATCAAAGCCCTCAACACTCTGGTAAGAACATCCTCAAGAGGCTCATTTATCAAGTGTTCCTCAAATCTGAAGTGTTGTTGGCCACGCCGAATTTCAAGAACAAGCACATTCGCAATACTGTCACCTCAGTCTGAATGAATAAATGAGCGGAGGCAGTATAGTTGTAAGAATTATGGCTCCTAATATGCCGTCATAAGTCGCCATCATAAATGTAACGAGAGGGAATAGAGCAGTTCCTTTGAGAACCATNNCATGTACCAGGCTGAGTAAACCCTCCGTTAGAAAAACTTGCCGAAACTCCCATGCAAGAAGGACCCGATACCCAGATTCCAAGCAACCCAGAGATAACCATCAATACGGGATTTTCATCTTTTCTCCAATTTCTCCATATAACCTCAAAGGACAGAACCGATATAGCTGGAATAAGGATAGTGAGAATTAGTACTTCACGTCCAAAGAACTTATTGCGGGAAATCGCATGGA
>DMNE01000359.1 GCA_003453735.1 Nitrospiraceae bacterium
CAGCGAGAAGTACCGGAAATAACTCGTACTGGAAGACAGCTGATAGGCTATGGAGTACCTTTTGATGCCGAGTTTCCACTTCACCTATTCCGCGAGTTTCAAGTTAATTAACTATCTCCCGGTGTTACCATTTAAGTTTNNTTAATTAGTGATCTCGGTGTTACCATTTAAGTTTGTCAATGTTTGTTCCGATAAGTAAATGCACAGTGAGAAATGCTGAGGCCCTATTGAACACGATGACAAAATATGAGGGGCTGAAACATGAATTGGGAGGAAGATAATTTGAAACTTACGCGATCTTTTGCAAATTCTGAGTAGCGGGAGGCAATCATGGAAACAAATCATCAATCTCTCAACCTTTACAAGATCAAGGGAAACATTAGCGGATTGATAAAGATGGTAGGTTTCATTGCCATCGGTATAATTGTTTTTATGATTTTGAATCCCTTTGTAATTGTCGGTGCAGGAGAAAGGGGTGTTGTCCTTAATTTCGGCGCTGTACAGCCGCATGTGCTTGGCGAGGGGATACACTTCAGGGTACCTATCATGCAGCGGATAATCAAAATGGACGTCACCATACACAAATCCCAGACGGACGCCGAATCCGTGTCAAAAGATCTGCAGGATACGAAATCGACTATGGCGGTGAACTACCACATTGCTCCGGATCAAGCCAACTGGGTGTATCAGAATATAAAGCAGGAATACACAGAGCGGATTATTGATCCCTCCGTGCAAGAAGTTGTCAAAGCCATCACAGCAAGATATACGGCCGTCGAACTGATTACCCAAAGGGAAAAGGTGAGGGCAGAAATCAAGGATCTCTTAAAAAGCAGGCTGTCTTCCTACAATATCCTTGTCGATGACTTCTCTATTGTCAATTTCAAGTTTTCGCAGCTTTTCGAGCAGGCGATTGAGGCGAAGCAGACAGCGGAGCAGCTCGCACTCAAGGCGCAGAGGGATCTCGAGAGAATAAAGATAGAGGCCGAACAAAAGGTAGCGAGTGCGCGTGCAGAAGCAGAGTCATTGAGACTTCAGAAGGAGAATGTCACCCCTCAGTTGATCAGATTGAGGCAGATAGAGGCATCTATAAGGGCAATAGATAAATGGGATGGTCATTTGCCGAAAATCAACTCGGGCGCTGTACCGTTCATAGATATGAAGAGCATGGAGCAGGAATAGGCTGTGACTGACCTAAATTCTGCAGCGTCGGAGCATTAGGGTATGATCTTGGACTTAATATGCAAAAAAGTGCATAAAGTTTATGCCCTCTATGAGTATACAAACTCTGAATGCCAGGAAGTCCTGATATATGAACAATAAAAAGATTCTCATCCTAGTATCTATTTTTTTCATAATAACCATCGTCTTTAACTTTTACTCAAAGAAGCAGCCGACTAGCGCAGAATCTGAAAGGATGTTTGATTTTCTGAATCGACCCGTTCAGTGGCAAGGGCGATATGCCCCAGATTTTGAAATAGAACTCGTAAATGGTGAGAGGTTCAAATTTTCAGACAATGTTGGGAATAAGGTGATCATTTTGAATTTCTTTGCGACCTGGTGCGGGCCCTGCAAAGAAGAGATGCCCGAACTCGAAGCCTTTTATGAAAAACATAAAGGAGATCCGTTTATCCTGATGGGGATTAATGCTGGGGAGAACGCTGACAAAGTGAGGACGTTCATGAGGGAGTTTGGAATAACTTTTCCCATGGGGATAGATAAGAACGACAAAATTCAGAAGGCCTATACTGTGAGAAGCTTTCCAACAACCGTTTTCATAGGTGCCGATGGCATAGTTCATAACTATGAGATCGGTCAGATCATGAATGCAGATATTGCCTTTGATGCAGTTTACAAGATGAGCATGGAGATTATAAAGTCAGGCAAGGGTATAGGAAAAGAGGCATATTTAAGGAATATCAGCCAACAAGGAGAGCTAAAACATGCCAAAGAAGAAAAAGATGAGGAGGACAAACTTGAAGGACGAGCTGCGACCATAGCCGAGAAAATGTACTGCCCCTGTGGATGTTCAGATTCCGTGATTGATTGTAATTGTAAAACCGCCAAGGATATCAGGAAGAAATTAAAAGAAAGCAACCTTAGCGGAAAAACGGACGAAGAAATTATCAATGATTTGAACAAGGAATTTTGTGTGCGGGGGAAAAAGGAAGGACATGATAAAAGCTGAGAATGTCTGTTTGTCTTTCAGAAGAGGGTTTTTCAAGGAGAAACTGAAGGCCCTTGATGATCTCTCCCTTTCAGTCCATGAGGGTGACTTCTTTGCACTTTTAGGACCCAATGGAGCAGGAAAGTCCACTGCCATGTATTGCTTCCTCAGGCTGATACAGCCTGATTCAGGGAATATATCCGTGCGCGGGAATAAGCCTTACCCCGGCTCAGATATTTTCAAGGATATCGCTTACCTTCCTGAGGAAGCTCATTATCCCATGTATCTTACCGTTGAGGAGGCAGTCTATTACTACGCTGCCCTTTATGGAAACGGGATTAGCCCTAAAAAGATTGATGAGTCTATCGAGAAAGTCGGGATTTCAGAGTTCAGAGACTTAAAGCTGTCAAAATGCTCGAAGGGTATGAAACAGAAGGTAGGTATTGCCCAGTGCTTGCTTAACAATCCAAAGATACTGTTTCTCGATGAGCCAACAAGAGGGCTTGACCCCATTACCGTCAAAGAATTCAGAGATATTCTTGTAGACATGAATAGAAATGGGGCGACGATAATTTTGAATTCCCATGTGCTTTCTGAGATCGAAATGGTCTGCAATCGCGTGGCGATAATAAACAAAGGAAAGGTAATTGTGCAGGATGAACTCAAGCACCTGAGAAATCTCGACCTCGAGACCTATGTGGTTGAGTTTACCATAACAGACTCCGTACCTAAGTATGTGGATGTAAAAATGAGCACAGCTGACACGATAAAGGCCGACATCCCTACGGAGAAACTCTCTGAGTTTATAAGATTTGCGCAGGAGTCCGGTCTTAAGCTCTATGAATGTTCCCTCAAGAAGGTCTCGCTTGAAGATGCATTCTTCAATATTCTTAAGGGAGAAGGATAGTATGTTGCCTCAGTTGGCAGCAAATATAAGTGTAAATTTCAAATTCTACAAACGAAACAGGCTCCTCTTTGTTGCGTCAATCTTCATCATTGGGGTGCTTGGGCTTTCCGCGATCCCGGCACTGCTATTTCTTAGCAAAACAAAACATCTGGATATTATTAAGATGATCTTCTCAAGCCTCAGCAGTTTTATAACCATCTTCACTGCTGCTCTCGGGCTCTTATTCATTTCGTATCACCTGAGAAATCGGACCACAAAAATGGTATTCACGAAACCGTGTTCACCCGATGTCTGGCTCCTATCGACTCTTTTGTCTGCCGCCATTGCGTCACTGCTTTTTTTTGCAGGGCTTTTTTCTATATGTTCGTTCTTCTTCCTTGTCTGGAAAATCCCATTTCAGTGGGGCATTATTTATGTCACCGCGAACAATTTTCTCCATGCAATCATAATATTGTCTTTCATAATGTTTCTAACGGTTCTTTTTCATCCTGTCCTTGCAGTCTTGTTCTTTTTTATTTTTAATGAAAGTACGTTTTATTCTTTGAAGCTTCTTCTTGCGAGCGGAGTAAAGGCAAGCGGTGACCGTCCTCTTGCCTCAGCGTTGCAGCTTCTCAAGCGGGTTGTTGACTTAATCTATATGATAACGCCGACGATCGAACCTTTTTCAGAACGAATGTCCTCCGTCTATTCAAGCTTCCGTACCTCTGCAGAAGACTGGGAATATCTTTTTCTGGCCTTCATTTATACGATCGTCGTCACAGGATTTTTCTCTCTGCTCTCTCTTTACTTTCTCAAAAAGAAAAGACATATATGAAGCATCAAGATCTGATGGTTTGAATGATGCCAGAGGCAGGAATTCGTGAGAGGAGTTTCATACGCGCACGGGACCTTATGTTCAGAGGTGCTCGTAGTTGGAGAAATAATGCTATATCTCAAACGGAGGGTTTTATGAAGAGAATAAACCTTATGATTTCCGGTATCTTGTTCTTTGCTTTAGTGCTGCTGATTATTACAGTCATACCGTCTGAAGTCGGCGCAAATGAGGCTAAGTCCGGGACAGTTGCAGGTAACACTAAGTATGTGAAATACTATGCCAATTATGACGTAAATGCCAATGGCACACATACTGTAACGTATGACATAATTGTCGAAGTGCTGACTGAAGAGGGAGTGAAGTCAGCTAACCAAGCCACTTTCAGTTACAGCGAGAGTTTGGAAAATCCTACAATTCTTTCGGCCTACACACTTAAAAAGGACGGTCGCCGCATTGACGTGCCTCCCTCAAACATCCAGGAGAGATCGGCTGTGACTGGTGGTGGCCCAATGTTCAGCGACATTAAGACGAAGGTCATTATTTTCCCCGATCTCACCGTCGGTGACAAGGCGTCCTATTCCTATAAGATCAACCAAAAGACGGCCCTTTTCCCAGGGCAATTCTCCATGACCGAAACCTTCACACAGTTCATGGCTTATGACGATGTGCGCATAAGCGTTACGGTTCCGGGCAACTCTCTCAGCCTCCAGTGCTTCGCAAGAGGTGTACAAGGAGGAAGGGTGGAAGACAAGGATGGTCGAATAAGATGGGTGTGGACTTACAACAACCATAATATCGCGACTCCCGAAATCGGATCTGTTAGCGAGATCGATTACGGCCCGCTCATTGTCGTGTCCTCGTTCAAAAATTACGGTGAAGTTGCCGAAGCTTACGAAGAGCGAGCTAAGCCCAAAGCATCTGTGTCCGACAAGATCCGCAGATTGGCCGATGAATTAACGCAGGGAATTGCGGGCGAACGAGAACAAGCCAAGATTCTCTATACGTGGGTCTCACAGAACATTCACTATGCTGGCAATTGCATTGGTACCGGCTCAGTGGTTCCCCATGATGCGGATATGGTGCTGGATAACCGGCTGGGTGACTGCAAAGACCACACGGCGTTGCTACAAGCACTGTTAGCCGCCAAAGGCATCGTAAGTACGCCGGTCTTGATCAACTCCGGTTCGAGCTACAAGCTGCCAGACGTTCCTTCTGTAGATGTTTTAAACCATGTCATAAATTACATTCCCAGTCTCGACCTCTATGCTGACTCAACTGCAGAATACATACCCTTTGGACTCTTGCCATCAAGGGAGTCCGGTAAGCTTGCAGTCCACACTGCCAATTTTGCCGGCCTCCGACAGACTCCTCCCACAGACTATAAAACAAATACTTTGCACTTACAGATGGTCCTTCATGTGCATGAAGACGGCTCAGCAGATGGTGAGACAAACAATGACGAGACTGGCTTCTCAGCAAGTGCTGTTAGGGCGTTAATGAGTTATATCGAACCCAATATGGAAGACCTCGTCGTCCGCAGCATTCTTGCGCGGAGTGGTTTTACAGGCATGGGCACGCTAATCAAAGGACATCCGAGAGACGTATCGGAACACTATACCTATGGCATCAAGTATCATCTTGAGAATGTTATGAATGTTCCAGGGCCGGGCGCCATTTCCGTTGTCGATGTCTTTTCGAGTAGTCTATCGATTCGATCCGCTGTCGGAGAGCTCAACACACCAAAGCGTACGCTTAGTTACCCATGCGTCGGCGGCATCTCGACCGAGGAATATACGCTCGAACTACCATCAACGATAAAAATTATAGCGATGCCCAAGGATATACATCTTGCCGGAAGTTCGATCACTTATGATTCGACTTATATCCGAAAAAATAATGTTGTTACCGTGACTAGAAAGCTGGAAGACCGGACCCCCGGGAACTTATGCACGCCAGAGGATGACGCCAGATTCAGGTCCATTGCGGGCTCTATCATTAAAGATTTGAAGTCTCAGATAATATACCAGCCGGCGGACGGCGAGGAGAAATAGGATAACAGATAATAATTCTAATAGTGCTTGACAAAAGAGATACGCCTTACGTCTTGTTTTGCTGAGTAACGAGAACCCCCTGTGCTCATGGGCACAGGGCTAAATCGTTTGTCACTGTTTGAACAACATAACATGGAAATCATGAGTATAAGGCTAGGAGTAATTTGATCAGGTCGATATCTGGTAGAATGGAATTTCTAATTGTTACTTTTTTTTGATTCGGATACTTTATTCTTGCCTCTTTTTTTGACTGCTTAGCATTAGTTACAAATAATTCCCCTACTGGCGCTGTTCCTCTTTCAAGTGGCAGTCTATACAGTTTGGTCATTTATGAGACTTCTGTATTAGCGGTTATTTCTGTTTTTTTGAAATATCGTGGATGGTCCAAAGCAGACTTCAACTTAAAGATATCGGGCAGGTTATTTTTCGCAGGGTTACTATTATTTCTGACATATTACGCATTTGTTGTCCTCATATATGCGTTCTCTGCTTCCTTATGTTCGAGCATCAAGTTTTTTGATGCAAATCGCATTTTTAAGATCGGTTCTCTTAACAGTTACTCCGTGATCGCCGCGTCAATTATTAATCCAATTTATGAAGAGGTGTTACTCGTTGGATATATCATTGGAGCGCTTAAAGGGAAGAAGGGCATTGTCTTTGCAATTAATATAAGTGTGCTTTTCAGATTTCTGTGTCATCTTTATCAAGGACCATTGGCGGCTATTGAGATAATTCCGATGGATTTGCTGTTCGCTTATGTATATCATCGATGGGAAAAACTGTTCCCTCTCATCGTGGCGCACGGCATTCTGCATTATATTGGCTTTCTGCGGCTAAGCAGTTTATAGGCCAACTCAAACAAACTCCCATCCCCTTAACGGGGCGATTCATAGGATAGGCCGAGAATAAAGCAAACATCCTTCGTCCTTTTCCTTTAGTTCGCGCCTTTTCGACTGGAAAGAGGTATTGTTGAGGAGATGCTTGTCCTGCGAGTTATAGGGGGGTACTTCTGTGCAGATTGAGTCCTCTTGATTTTGCGGACATGCAGATGGCGTCAATAGACTAAGAGGTGTTTAGTTCTGCTATAACCTATCAGTGGTAGCAGTCTCCTTACATGTGTTGCTTACTGGCGGTACCAGTGAGCGGCGAAAAAATGCTATCGAGCAATAATCCTTTCCGAAACCGCGCTTAAGCTGTGATATACTGTCAAGATCTTGGAGTTCACCGAGTAATTTTATTAAGGTGTATGAAGGTTAGATGAGTGAAATAATTCCGATACATGTGATCCAGCAAAAAATATTTTTTATTCGTGGTCACAAAGTAATGCTTGATAAGGATTTGGCCATTCTTTATGGCGTTAAGGCTATTCGACTTCGAGAGCAAGTAAAACGAAACATTAAGCGATTCCCTGAAGATTTCATGCTTCAGTTAAACAACGACGAGATCGACCTTATGGTATCGCAAAATGCGATACCTTCGCGGAAGCATCTTGGAGGCTATCAGCCATATGTATTTACCGAGCAAGGCGTTGCAATGCTGGCAACCGTATTGAATAGTGAGACAGCCATTCAGGCAAACATCGCGATAATGCGCGCTTTTGTCAAGCTTCGCCAGATGCTTGCCTCCAATGTCGATCTTGCCCGCAAATTGAACGCCCTCGAAAGAAAATACGATGCTCAATTCAAGGTAGTGTTTGATGCAATCCGTCAACTTATGATTCCACCGGAGAAGAAGAAGGGGCAGATCGGGTTCAGACCTACACAAGGTAAAGAATGAATCAACCCAATATGCGTCATCGTGCTTGAGAAGGCCCTGAGTTATACCCGGAAGAATTCCGGGGACATCCGTACTTAATAATTCTTTCCACAAGGAGGAGCCTTCAAGGAGCCTTTTGCTATTCTGCAGTGTCTATCTTCAGACAATCTGTCGCAACATTCTACATAATGATTTCCGTTAAAATCTACCAGTACATGCCATCAAGTTGCGGCTCACGATTACTGGCGGTTAGCGTTGCCTCGTGAAAAATAGTGATAGACGATAATCCTTCCTGTACTGCTCACTGCTGTGATCTGACATAATCGTGCAGAGTGCGAACGATAAGAGATATGGGAGGGGAACATGGCAAGAGGTGACTGCGATTGGGCTCGCCAGTGAATAACTCAGCATACTCGATACTGGTTGGGCAAACGTAGTCACTCCTGTCTTTCCCCGTGTCGGAAGAAGCATTCTTGACAACACATTAGAACGTGATAATATTTGCCTGAGAGACAAGATTGGGGAGGCCAAGCTCTATAAAGGACAAAAGGCCGTCATCGGATCATAATAGCTGGTTGAGTTGATTGCAGACTATGGCTGAAAAGGTATTCATAAAACAAAACAGTACGTTCGAAACAGAAATTCTTATCTATAATGCCGAAACCCGAAGATATCAGCCCACAGAGCAGCTGCAGGATGTGACACCTTACGGAATGCTGCTCGTGAGCCTCGGTTTGTGCACGAGCGCTGTTTTATATGCCTACGCTATAGGTTTTGAAAAAAGTGGGGTTCCTACTGTTGAACGTTCGGACCTATTGAGACAATACCGAGAGAAGTTGACGAAGGAGGGTACGAAGTCACTTATGGTGGTTACGGGCCGTTAGCATTGCCTCGTGAAGAATAGCCCCGGCAAGGATTCTTCCTGTACTCCTCGCCGTGGCCATTCTGTCACAGACGCGAGGTTTCTCCTGTAAATCAACTCTCTCATTTTCGTCTCTTCACTGTCTGAATTACAGCCAATATGAAAGAGACCATTTATTTTTTGTCCTATATTATGTACAATAAAGAGTACGAGGAGGAATTATGGCAAGATTGTTATTGGATAAAGATATAAAACCACTTTCGGAATTTCGGGCAAACGCTGCAGGCTTTATCAAGCAGGTACAGCAGACCAAAAGGCCGCTGGTCATTACCAGCCATGGCAAGAGCGCGGCAGTACTGATGGGAGTTAGCGAATATGAAAGCCTGATTGACGAAATAGAGTTACTTCAGGATATCAAGACGGCCGAGCAACAAATAGACAGGGGCAAGGGCCTAAGCCACCAGCAGGCTAAACAAAGGGTTTTGGCAAAGCTAAGACGGTGAAAGTGGTATGGTCGCCATTGGCCATTGACAGGCTCGCTGCAATTGCTGAATATATAGCCACTGAAAACCTATCTGCCGCGCAAAAATTAGTCGATGAAATCTTCAAACGCGCTTCCGATCTTAAGCAGTTTCCCCAAATTGGAAGGATTGTACCGGAGACTGAACGACCTGACATTAGAGAGATTCTGTTTCAAAATTACAGGATTATCTACAGAGTAAAACCTAAGGAAGTGGGTATCCTAACTGTAAGGCACGTCAGGCAGTTATTACCGCTTGAGGAGACCAAATGAGTAAGCTGCCCCAAATCATGCGGAGTTGACCAGAAATATTCATTTTCGCGGCATACTCCAAAACGTTTCTTTGTAGGTGGAGCCAAGTGCGACAAGAAGTCGCATGGGTAATAGTTCCAAATGACGGAATGTTGTCATTAGGGAACCCTCTATTCCGTTTAATCCGGTAGCTTAGGGTGTTGAAAGANNTTGCGAGGAGTTTCCTTGAGTCATTAACACCCTAAGCTACCGGCTTATATTCCGTTAGAGGTAGTCTACTGTCCTGAATAAAAGTGCGGACAGGTCTAATCAAAGCCGCGAGGCAATGATATATCTGCAGCCTCACCCCTGGCGGCACGTGTCAGCGTCCTTGGGTCGCAGGGCGTCTTGTTGGCCACCAAGATCGCCTTGTCATACAGACCTGCGGACTTCGCGGAGGCAAACCACTTGCCTTCGCCTTCCTCACCGGGGATGCTTCCGACGAGATCGTTCAGGATTTCGAGAGCGGTCTTCTGCGGATATTTCTTTGCGATGGCCCGAAAGGTGGCCAGATACGAAGTCCCACTATTGGCAACGATTGCGTATCTTGCATATGCTTCATCGGCCATGCCGCTCGAAAGGAGGATCTCTTCGCACGCCTCTGCGATTGCGCCTAGAGGGTCATTGATTCAGCGGTTTTCCTCTGCGTAACGGACTGCCTCTGCCTTTCTGCCCATGGCCCTCAGGGCCTTCACTCCCCACTTCCTGTAATGCCAGTACTTGTACGGCGACAGTTCGAGCAGGGTGAGGACTTCCTCATTCCGACCTGCCTTGATGAGGGCGCACAGACAGGCGGTCGCGCCTTTGAAATAGCCGTGACTCCCAGCCCATGCCATCCTTACCCCTTCTATGAATGAATCCGCCCATCGTGATGCGCGGTCAGACGTCGCACAGAGTTCCCCCAGTATTCGGGCAAGAGCTCGATATAGGGGATATCGTCGGCCTCCACCGCTTCCCAAAGGCGCTCCAGCCATCTGTCCCGCACGGAACCATCCGCCGGCGCAGCGGCTATAGTGTGTATGAGTATCTCAATGGCGCTGTTCACCGCCGAACCTATCGCACCTCATGAACTATCAACGTGGGCCAATGCAGGGGATACCTTTTCGAGAGACAGCACGGCGCCTTCTGCGGCCAGAACCGGGTCTTTACGAGCTACCTTCTTTATCTCTGCCACAGCCTCTTTTACACGAGTCAAGGCAGGCTGAGAGCGCCATCCGAAGGCGTTCCTGCGGAACCGCGCGGCGAAATTCCATTTGTGAGTCGATGAGGCCATGCAATTTCAATTCTAACCAATTGAAGCGGTTAATGTCACATGACGTCCACCTCGTCTGGAATCTCCATTCTGAAGTGTATCGCCTCAACAATGCTTTTCACGGTCCAATACAGGGCGCGCCAGGCGCTTTGCTCATCCCTGTCCCGCTTTTGTATATTCCGCACGCCCGAATCTACCGGAACCCTGAATGAGAGCACATGTCTTTCGTCCCTGATCCTTAGACTAGACTGAAGCGGAGGGACAGCCCCCTTTTCTCATCAGCGAGCCGGACATTTGTGGCGGCATATTTTCTCAACAGTTTCCTTATATCTGCCCTCGATTTCTCGACGGCCACCAGTGTGGCGCAGTAAGGCTTTCTCATTTTGAACCCCGTTTCCGTTTTTCCATTGAAAAATTCCTTTACCCTAATATTACGAAGCATGTCTTCGGTAGAAGCAGTCCACCTGAGTCTTCCGGGGGGGTGAAAAATCCGACATGTGGCGGTTTTTTCACCCCCTGATCTGTTGCGACACGGTGCCTGTTATGCCGAGCTCGGCATAATCGGCATACCTTTGCCACAAGGCTGGTTCAGGCAGGCGTCGATCTCTATAAGGTATCGAAGCTCTTGGGGCATAAGGACATCTCGACCACCCAGAGATACGCGCACCACTACCCGGAAAGTCTTCGGGACGGGGTGGAGATCCTGGGCAAAATGAGCAGTATTTTAGGGCGCGGCGAGGGAAAGCAAAAAACAGGATAGAAATGGTCGTTTATCACGTTTTTATCACGTTTGTGCTACAATATCTCGCAAACCCACATGCCCCCTTAGCTCAGAAGGATAGAGCACAGGTTTCCTAAACCTGGTGCCGCAGGTTCGATTCCTGCAGGGGGCACCATTCTTTCCCTTAGTAATCAAGCAGTTACCCATCTGGCATTACCGGACGTTTGCCTTCTCCAAAGGGGGTGTGCCTAATTTTGTACCTAATCTACGCACTTTTTGTTTTCCTCTTCCGCTTTTTCTCTGTTTTCTCGAGCACCTTTGTCTCCTGATAATCCAGAATGTCAACTCCGTCTCTGAGAGACTCAGACCAGTGGTGAGCATACCTCTGGGTAACTTCTATACTGCTGTGACCCAGCAACGTGGAGACCTTGTAGAGGTCTACCCCTTTCTGGACTAGCCTTGTCGCAAAGCTATGCCTAAGATCATGAAAACGGCAATAAGCTATCTTAGCGGTCTTTACTGCGCTCTTGAATGCCTTCTTGAGCCTGTTGGCCCCGATCGGGCTTCCATCCTCGTTGAAAAAGACATATCCCAGTATCGACTGAACCTTTGCCAGTCGTTTCAGACATTCGACAACGGTGGCATTGAGAGGGATCGTACGAGCGGGACGACTTTTCTTCTTAGTCTTTTTACGAACCGTGGTCAGCGTCTTCCTGGAAAGGTCGATCTGGCTCCATTTGAGCTTGAGAATCTCTTCCTGAGACAAGCCGGTGTGGAGATCAAGCAAAATAATGTCGGGAAGCTGACCATTCAGCTTGCCCTGAGCAGCCTCCAGAAGCTTCTCTTCCTCCTCCTTGGTCAACCATCTGTCGACATCGTTTGCCTGAAGGTTCAACGTCAACCCGGAGAAAGGATTTTCCTTGATCCACTTCCACACATGCCGTGCGATATTTAATGCATTCCTCAACATCCCAAGTTCGTTCAGAACGGTGTTCTGAGCGGCGCCTTCCCTAAGTCTCTTGTTCTTGTAAAGAAGGATGGCATCAGAATCAATCTGATCGAGCGTCTTGCCCTCAAAAAAAGTCTTCAGATGTTCCTTCATGTACAAGTCCTTTTCGTGCGTTGATACGGCCTTGTTTATTTTCGAATGCTCGTCCAGGTATCTTTCCATCAGCTCGTCAAAGTTATGCTGCTTTGCAATATTGACATCGAGCCACTTGCCCTCGGCGACTTGAGTTTTCACCTTGTTCAGGACCTTCTCAGCGAGCCTCCGATCGCTGGTTCCGGTCGACACCTTATGCTGCTTACCGTTCGCGGAAAACCTCATCCACCACGTCTCTGATTCTTTGCCGTGTCTTTTGCGCCTAAACAGTCCTTTGATTTTCATGGGCTATCCTCCTTTCTTGCCTTCAACAAGGCTCAAAAAGGACTGGAAGGGCTTGAAAATACCATAATAGTTTACCATCGTTCGGACCTCCTTTGATACTTTTCGCAATTGCGCGCCAATGGCGTTGTTCTTCTATTTTGTTAATGCACCGAAGAGGTGATTTTTTTGGTTTTTCAGTCTCGTGGTCTGTCTGAAAACAAAAAAGGGAGAGAATGCATATAGATATTAGAAAAGCAGGTAGAAGAATGGACCAAGAAGAATTCTTGACGATTGATGACGTCGCTGCGCTAATAGAATGCTCAAAGTTTACTGTGTATGGAAGGTCGCAAGAAAGAGAATCCCATCATTCAAAAAGCCATTTGTAATTATTGAAGATTACTGGTATAAATATCACATAGTAGATCATAGTTCATTTCTCAAGAGGGGGGAATAAGATGGAGCTTGAGAACTGTTCCATACCTTATGATCGTTAAATTTTTTTGGACAGAAGCAGAAAAGGGAAGCGCATAAAAAATAAAGGAACTCCAACGATGCACAATATCTTCATTATCTATATGGCGCCTGGGAATAATGAACAGATGGTGCATTATGAAGATACCATCAAGAACAAAGTTGCCCACGAACGGATATTTCGCTATATCGACTTCAATTTGGAGATCACGCTCAGAAATGTCTTTGGACAAAAACCTGTTGCTGTGTGGGGTTCCAGAGATTCACGAGCTAACCGGCCAAAATTTGATCGAATGCAACCTGGAGATGATATTCTGATCATCGAAGGCGAAACTATTAAGCTCCTCGGGAAAATCGCAGCTAAAACCATTAATCCCGATTTATCAAAAGAACTCTGGAAGAATCTGCGTGGGCATACAACCGATTCTTGGTCGCTAATCTATTTTATAGCGAATCCCCTTGAAATAAATCTGCCATTCATGGAAATCAGGGAGCTCTTTGGATATCACACAGCATGGAATCCGCGAGGGTTTGCAAGAATATCAGACGACAGACTCGAAGAATTCTACAGCAAGTATGACGACCTCTATTCGATTCTTCAACGAATCAAACAAGGCAGGACGTATGACCAGAGACTAAAGGCTGAAGATCTGCAAACGAGTGAACCTGAAACTGTTGAACTCAGATCCGAAGACATAAGAGAAATTCTTAAAAACGGAGAATTGTCTGCTCACGTGAGAATGCAGTGGCAACTGGTCCACCTAGGACTGAAAACAGGGGCGCGAGTTTGGATCCCGCGCAGTGACCAACCTAGAATAAAGAAGGAATTTGCCTTTGCTGACTTTGAGGAGACCTTCTCTGCTGGGATAGATATGCCCGCAAGATATGTCGAAAACATCGATGTGGTCTGGAAAGAAGAGTTTCGCATCGATGCGGCCTTCGAGATTGAACACTCCACCGCGATTTATTCTGGATTATTGCGATTTTCCGATTTAAAGATTATTGCACCTAATATCAGTTATCCGCTCTTTCTTGTTGCTCCGTTGACAAAAAAAAGCCGTGTTTTTGAACAAGTGAAGCGTCCAACATTCAAAAAACTCGGCTTGGACAAGGAGGTGCGTTATCTCTCATATGAAAGGGTCGATGAAATCAGTAGGTTTTTTGAACATTCCAGTAGCGGGATGAATGTTGAAGTATTGATAGGCAAGTCGGAGGCGGTTCAATGATTTGGAGAAGGAAAGTAAACATTGAATAGGGACAAGGTATTAGAGATAGCCGCTGCAGTGATCAGCACTTATATGGAATTCCTATAAGGAACACTACAGTTGAAGTTTTGGATTGGTATTACTGACAGCGAATGGTTTAGTTTTCTTTCTCAGCTTAATCCTGACGAAATCAATTTCTGGCAGCCAAGCGGGAGCGGAGCCTTCAAGGCACTAAAACCGTTCGAATTATTCCTTTTTAAGCTCCATTCTCCTCTAAATTTCATTGTGGGCGGAGGCTTTTTTATTGAGCATTCAATCCTGCCTATTTCTTTGGCATGGGAAGCATTCGAAAGGAAGAATGGCGCTGAGAACTTTGAAACCTTTCGTGGGCAGGTTCTAAAGTACCGAAATCAGGGTACCCTCATAGACAGTGATCCAATGATTGGGTGTATCATTTTGACGCAGCCTTTTTTCTTCTCAAGAGATGCGTGGATTCCCGTTCCCTCCGGTTGGAAGTCAAATATTGTTAGGGGAAAAATCTATTCTACAGACGATGTTGTAGGGTTATCGCTTTGGGCTGACGTCCAAAAGAGAATCGAAGGTTTTACTAAAGAAGAAGAACGACTGATGTCCTCCGATGAACAAGCTCGGTACGGAGCAGAGTATCTTGCGCGCGCGCGTCTGGGACAGGGCACTTTCCGTGTGCTTGTGACAGATGTGTATAGAAGGAGATGTGCGATCACGGGTGAAAGGACCCTGCCGGTGTTGGAGTCTGCACACATCAAGCCATACGCTTTGTCAGGTCCACACAGCATAAATAATGGTCTTCTTTTGAGGTCGGATCTACACAAATTATTTGACCGGGGTTATATCACGGTCACTCCAGAATTTCATGTCGAAGTAAGTAGGCGAATAAAAGAGGAGTTTGAGAATGGTCATGATTACTATGCATTTCAAGGAAGCGAGTTGGTCAGTTTGCCTGAGAAACCCATTTATCACCCTTCGCGTGACTATCTCCAATGGCACAATGAGAACAGATTCAAGGTATGAGGATAACTTCATGAGAGGTAGGAACCATGGATATTAAGCTGTTACAACAGAGGTTGCGCCTTTTCGCTGAGGAGAGAAACTGGAATCAATTTCACACTCCAAAGAACCTGTCTATGGCGCTTGCCGCCGAGGCCGCTGAACTCCTCGAAATCTTCCAGTGGCTCACGGACGAACAGTCCCAGAACATCGTTAATAATGAAAAGGAAATGACGCTCATAAAAGAGGAGATTGCTGACGTCCTTATCTATCTTATCCGCCTCAGCGACAAGCTTGGCATCGACATCGAAAAGGCAGCCTTGGAGAAGATCGTAGTGAACGAAAAAAAATATCCAGTGCACCTTTCAAAAAACAACGCGACAAAATACAACAAACGATAATACGATGACAAAATTGGTAGTTAAAATAGTTCTAAATCGGTATTTATGAATATCAAATGAATGCAATACACGTTGCTTGTGCGATTATAGAAGGCGATGGAAAAGTGCTTTCTACGCAACGCAGTGAATCCATGAGTTTGCCACTAAAGTGGGAATTTCCAGGTGGCAAGATAAACGAGGGGGAAAAACCCGAGGAGTGCCTAAAACGTGAATTGCGTGAAGAGCTTGGAGTTGAGGTAGATATAGGCTACTCACTCTCTTCTTTAACGCACTATTATCCAACGTTCACCGTCACTCTTTATCCATTTGTTTGCAAGATCATTAGGGGTGAAATTAAACTACTCGAGCACAAGGCATTTACCTGGCTATCGCCAGAGCGACTACATGAGCTCGATTGGGCTGAAGCAGATTTCCCTTTAATTGAAAATTATAGAAGGTTGCTAAGGTTATCATCATGACTGAGAACTCTGCGCGTTATGGCTGGGAATCGGATTTTCCTACCTTTGAAAAGAGTGGTGCTGGAGAAATTCGTAAACAACTGGAAGCGTTTATCCCCGATGCAAGTCATCAGCAAATCGCAGCTTGGGATCAATCTATTCCACAACTACAGTATGAAGTAGCTGAAATCCTCGAACGTACAGTTGCCGCCACCCGATACGAAACTGTCTTGGAATATGAGCTGCCAATGGAATCAAGACGAACTGATGTCATTTTTCTGATCAGCGGAGCATTGGTAGTTATCGAGTTAAAAGGCAAGGCACGACCCTCACGAGCCGACATTGACCAAGCTGCTGCTTATGGTCGTGACCTGCGCTGTTATCATCGAGATTGCGCTGACATTCCTGTACATGTGGTACTTCTGCCGACGCGTAGCAGTGGCTACGGTGGGGAGGTCTCAGGAGTTCATATCATGGGACCAGACGTCCTTGATGATTTCATAACGCAGACAGATCGGCCAACGGTAGCTACGCCGATTCCCGCAAGTTCCTTTCTCGCGGCCGACGCCTATCGTCCACTTCCCACTCTCGTACAGGCTGCACGCGAGCTAATGCGTTCAGGTTCTATTCGAGCAATCCACCGTGCCCGAGCCGCGACCGAGCCTGCC
>DMNE01000072.1 GCA_003453735.1 Nitrospiraceae bacterium
ACACCGACGCCAACACCAACGCCAACGCCAGCACCGACACCAACGCCTGTACAGAACACCTATACCATCACTGCTACTGCCGGAGCCAATGGAACGATCAGTCCTTCTGGTACGACGACGGTTAATGGCGGAGCGAACCAGACATTCACGATCACCCCGACGGCGGGCTATGACATTGCTAGTGTAACAGTGGATAGTTCAGCAGTGGGCGCGTCCTCTCCTTATACCTTCAGCAACGTCAGCGCTAACCATACGATCTCAGCATCGTTCGGAGCCGTGGATACAGATGGCGATGGTGTTCCCGATGTTGAAGAGTGGGGACCTCAAGGAAATGATCCAACGTATGATGGTAATGGTGACGGAATTCCTGATTATCTCCAAAACAGTGTAGCGTCATTCCATACATTTGGCAATATTGGTTACATAACCCTCTATTCACCGGATGGACATCCGTTGCAGAACGTCACGGCAAAGCAAGTACCGGCGGGAGCGCCGGCAGGCACCGAACTCCCTTATCAATTTGTAAGTTTTGCGATGAATAATGTGAGTCCCGGGTCAAGCACAACTGCGGTCATCATACTCCCTGAAGGAACTTCAGTTAACAATTACTATAAATATGGGCCGACACCTGACAACCCGACACCTCACTGGTACAGCTTCATGTTCGATGGGCAGACCGGTGCTGTAATCTCGGGGAATATCATCACCCTTCACTTTGTAGACGGGCTCAGGGGAGACGATGATCTCACGGCGAACGGACAGATAGTAGACCAGGGAGGGCCTGCACAGACGCCTATTATTGGAGCGACACCAGCCTCCCTTGTCTTCGGTGGCATGACAGCGGTCAATACCGCTTCTTCGACGCAGAGTGTGACCGTATCAAATACTGGGTTAGCAGCACTCGCCATAAGTGCGGTCACGATCACAGGGACGAATGCAGGAGACTTTGCGGTACCGGTGCAGACCTGTTTATCACAAAACGTAGCTTCCTCGGGCACTTGCACGATAAGTGTTTCGTTCTCACCACAGGCAGGGGGCAGTGAGAGCGCACTTTTGACGATATCCTCGGACGACCCTGTCACACCTACTCTCAACATACCTCTAAGCGGTACGGGGATCGCCTTGCAGGGCTCCCTATCGATCAATGGAGGGGCAGCAGCTACTAAGACAGCATCTGTAACATTAGCCTTATCTGCAAGTGGTCCTAATGGCGTCTCTCAGATGTGCATAAGTAATACAAGTACATGCACTGCATGGAGGACATTTGCGACAACAACGAATTGGACGCTGACGTCAGGAGACGGGACGAAGACGGTGTCTGCATGGTTCAAGGATTCATCGGGCAATACAAGCGCGCCGTATTCGACTTCAATACTTCTCGACAGGACAGCGCCGACGAACGGGACAGTAACAGCAACACCGGGTCCTGGACAGATTACCCTGAGCTGGAGCGGGTTTACTGATGCGGGGAGCGGCATAGGAGGCTACAAGGTGGTGTATGCACACGGCTACACACCATATTCTTGTTCAGCAGGAACGATTGTCCCAGATTACGATGGCACCAGCACAACGTACACGCATACGGGACTAACCAACGCGACCTATGGGTACCGGGTCTGTGCAATAGACAACGCGGGGAACATGTCGACAGGGGCAACGGCAAGTGCAAAGCCCTTGGACCCGTCGACCAATCCACCAGTGGGCTCGATACAGATCAATGGTGGTACAGCATGGACGAAGAGTACATTGGTGAAACTGGCAGTGACGGCAAGTGATGAAACTTCACAGATCCAGATGTGTATAAGCACTGCAAGTACGTGTACTGCATGGACGGCATTGGCGGCGACGACGAACTGGATGCTGACGTCAGGAGACGGGACGAAGACGGTGAACGTGTGGTTCAGGGACGCGTGGGATAACACAACACCGACGCCTTATTCGGCTTCTATACTTCTTGATACGACAGCGCCGACGAACGGGACAGTGACAGCAACACCGGGTCCTGGACAGATTACCCTGAGCTGGAGCGGGTTTACTGATGCGGGGAGCGGAATAGAGGGCTACAAGGTGGTGTATGCCGAGGGCTACACACCACCTTCCTGCTCAGTAGGAACTGCGACCTACACCAACGGCACCACCTATCTCCAAACAGGATTGACCAATGGGACGACCTATGGGTATCGGGTCTGTGCGATAGATAATGCGGGCAATATGTCCACGGGAGCGACGGCAAGCGCAACGCCGATTAACAATTAAGGCAGGCATCGATTAGAATCGCTTAAGGGGGCGAGTCAATGCTCGCCGATGAATCAATATGCGCACGGAACTCCCTGCTGACAGAATCAAACAGTTTCGAGGACCCTGCCGCATATATATAAGCGTGTTTTGTCTTTTGGAAGAGCTCTCTGGTTCGAGGCGTATTTAACACAGCGTGGCAGAGAAGTTAAGCGGAAAAAGAGTGTCGCGCAAATATTCATAAATAGCCTTCGAAAGAAAGCTAACAATCCTCGAAGATCCGGTATTATTGAATCTGCTGCGATAAAATAAAATACCGAAAGAAGAGTATTTGCTCTGACGCGGATGTTACAATTCGCCTTAGCGACAACACTTTGCCTTCATTGTTAGTCTCTGTTATAATCTCTGCATGAAGAAACTTTCCAGCCGATTTGTTCTAGCCGCCTCTATAACGCTTATATCCTTAATCTCAAGCGGCTGTGGGGGAGGCAAGTTTCTCAAAACGCAAGATCTTCAAAGTAATGAAACAATAAACGGGTTTTATACTCTCATCCTGTACCAAGATGGAAGCTACGAAGGGCTCAAGACCATAGCATTTCTTCAGGTAGAGGGAGAGGGCTATTCGTTGGTGCCTTTCGCGCCTGATTATGAATATACCGTAATGCGGCATATCAGTGCTCAAGAAGCACTTCAGAAGGCTTTTGCGTGGATCAAATACAATCCCCTTTACAAGAACTATGAGATAAGCAGAATTCTAAGTCCGACAGGCAAAACGATAGGGTACGCAGTAAGACCACTCTATGATCCCCAGGCCTATGGCGTAGGCGATGTCATGACAGTCTCATACTTACTCGGGGATAAAGGGGTCGTTCAAATTCATATCGACCTCCTTCAACGGGTGATAAATGATTTAATGGCGGAATAAGCCAATATGACCGGGTGACGGTCCTGCTCTTCAAAAGGCCCCGCCTCTTTTCCATTAGCCGAACAAAATCGTCAACTTTATCGGGAAATAG
>DMNE01000120.1 GCA_003453735.1 Nitrospiraceae bacterium
GTATAGTCCCTCGTATGGACGATATCGGCCTGCTGAAAGCTCTTTGCGAGTGCGCTTATGTCGGTCTCCTGGTACCCATTGGGGATCTCCTGCCTGTACACTGTTTTTATGAGGTTGAAGATGGTGTTGTCGTAGTCATTTGCGCGTTCATACTTGGAAGCGTTTTCGCGTTCGCCGCTTGAGGACCTGAGATAGATTGTCGTAGCCGGTATGTCTTTCGGCACGAGGATAAGGGAATAGGTTTTGCTGCCGCAGAGCAGATACACTTCTTTCGGCCTCCTGTCGTATTTGAGGGTTGCCCGGCCCGTGGAGGGGTCTATGGACTCGATCGGCAGGTTTTTCACAAAGGCATCCTTGCCTTCGTTCTTGATCTCTATCACTTTCTCCTTGGAATAGATGACTCTGGTTATATCGGTGAAGCATACGATGCGTGAGATGTCCTTAAGCGACACCTCCACCGCCTGCATGGCTTCGTCATTAACGACTTGCGGGCTCATNNGCTCATGCTCTGGCTTCTTATCTTGTCGATGATATTGTCGGGAATTTGGACCTCCTCCTCAACGGGAACGGCGGTGAAGGAGGGCGTCTGCTCTTTGGCGGCCTTATCTTCCTTCTGGTGCTTTGAGTCGTGTGGGACGTTCTTGGCCGTTTTGCCCTGGGCTGCCGGCTCTTGAGCAGGCGGGGGACGCTGCTCTTCCGATTCCTTTTCCTTTTCCTTCTCCGGATTTCCTCTCATAAGGTGCTCGATAGGTGACATTTCGAGGTCCGATGGGGTGGGCTCCAAAACCTCTTTTTTTAGCTCGTTGATGTCGAGCTGGCCTGGACTAGCTTGAGATGGAGTTGCTGGGGACGAGCCAGCAGGAGTAGGCGGCACAACGGGCGTTGTGCCGAAGAAAGCATCCTCAGCGCGCGATGATGTCACCAGGAAAAGAATGAACGCGACAAGAGTGATTGCCATGCACACCGCGCCCTCGGGAACGATTATTGATTGTGCGTTATTGGTTTGGTTGATTCGGTTCTTGTTTTTCATAGCTGTTTATCACAAACCTCCCGTGGTTNNATGGAATATTTCATTATGTAGACTGCACCCGTCGTTGAAAGTTCTTTGTCCTGGACGTACTTTCTCAATACGCCCGAAACGGTGATCGTATTGCCCTCTTGCACCATGTTTTGTCTGATGAAATATTGAGAGATCCTGTAGGAGGCTGCTTCGTCCGCCATGGCCAGGAGGGAGGAAGAGACTGATTTGTAGGCCGATGGGTCGATGAATGTCATGAACTCGTTTATGCGTTCTTTGACCGTCTCAGGTGTAAACTGCGTGATAAGTTCCACGGCGTACTTACTCATCATTGCGACGTACTCTGGCGAGGCCTTCTCCCCTTCGACGTAGAAGGACCGGTCGATGTAAGAGGGCACTATGATGGTCCGTTCTGTTACTCTTGCATAGATCATCACACAAACCAGTGCAACGATCACAATGCCCTCGATGAGGACAACGCCCCTCAAGAGGTTGTTCTGGCTGTTGGTGGTCGCTCCTTTTTCGAGGTACTTTTGTTTGTTCATTTGCGTCTCTCCTTCTCGATCATCTTTAGACATCTTCGGGCGTTTTTCCGGCCGACCCCCAGTATCTCTTTTTTGATGAAGCGGACCGTCAGGTTTTTATCCAGATATTTGCCATTTTGGTATTTAAGGATGCATGACTTCGGAAGAGTTCCGTTGAATAGCCAGACCCAGAGTGTTTTTGTCGATATCCTGAGAAGCGTGGCGGCTTCCTTAGGCGTCAGAAGTTCAGGCTGTACTTCTTTCGTCTTTTCCAAAGGGGTCAAGTGTTCAGGTTTCACTTCCTTTGTCTTCTCCAATTTTCCTCCGATTTCCTCTCTTCGACATATTTCATATTACTTTTCGGATTTCAATTTGAGGGGTGTTTTGAAAAAAGGCATGTTTTGCCCATGGTCTAATATTTTGTTGCGTCTTCTTGTGCGAAGGTAAAAAGCGTGTAGCCGGATTCGTTGCCGCGCATGCATCTATGAACGTTCTATGATTTTTCAGTCACAGGTTTACTCGTGAATTATTTTGATGCAGAAACAAAATACTGGGCTCCGATGGGTAGAGAACGCAGGTGCTTTTCCATCGGCCTGAGTATCTTCAAGAAGCGGGGGAAGAAAAAATAATAGTTCGCGGTGTTTATCACAAAGCCTGCCGTCGTTAGTATTCTTTTCAGGTAATTGGGGTGGATAACGTTTACGTCTTTATCAAAGGGATTGTTTCTCATGGCTTTCATCATGAGCGGGTTATAAGGATTGTTCTCGAAGATAAAGATCTGGCCGCCTTTCTTAAGAACGCGCAGTAGGTCCCGGAGTACAAGCCCATGGCTGTGGTATTGCATATGATGAAACGTACCGTTGGAATAAATCAGGTCAATAGAGTTATCGTCGAATAGGAGTGCAGCTTTGTTAGAAGTCATAAAAAGGACATCGGGAAGTCCAAGCTTCCGGGCGGCAGCGATCGATTCCCGTGACGTGTCAACTCCGTATATGGCTGCGCGAGGGAAGCTTTCTTTCATTGCTATCTCCGTGGCACCGGTCCCGCAGCCAAAATCCAGAATTGAGTAGTCGTCCAGCGCATCAGTTGCAATTGTCTTTTGCAGCTGAGCTTTCATTAAGGAGATGCGCAGCTTTATGAAATACTCGTATCCCTCGCCGCTGAGCTTCGAGACCCTGTTGATGATGTCCCGGTAATCGTTCACACAAGCGTCAAAATTGGTTTCCACTACGATGTGCCTTGAGTTGCCACTTGGTTGGTTTTCACCTGGCTGACGTATTTCTTCAATATTGCCAGGACAAGCTTTCTGTACTTCCAGAGATTCTTTACAAACGGAAGCACCTTAAAATTAGTCAGGTAAAATTTCAGATAGCCGACCATCTGTAATCTTGTGAGTTCAGCTGCTGAGAGCGAGTCCAGTTCGATGGCCTTGCCGAGCTGCTTGTTGTAGTCAGCCCAGTCGGACGATATTTTTCTGTAGCCGGCCTGCCCCAGAGAGGCCAGTCTGGCCACCTCGGTCCCGGGATAGGGGATCATAATGCCTATTGAAATATAGTCCGTGTTTAACTTGGCCGCGAAGTCGATCGTTTCCTTGGCGGTCGCTTTCGTTTCATAGGGGTGGCCGAGAATATAATAGCTATGCGATTTTATTCCCGCCTGCTTAATCAGGCGGGCTGCCCTGATAAAGTCCTCTTTGGTTTCTCCCTTCCTGATGATTTCTAAAATTCGGTCGTTGCCGCTCTCCACACCGAAATCGATTTTGACGCACCCTGCCCTCTTGAATCTCTGCAGGAGTTCCCGAGTCAGTACGTGGGCCCTTGTTATCATGCCCCACTTAAGTTCCTGATTGAGCCGGGAACTCATTAGCCCATCGAGAAACTGGCCTAACCAAGTTTTTTTGAAGCCGAATGTCTCATCATAAAAGACAACGTCCTTGGCGCCAAAGCTCTTGTGCAACATTTGAAGTTCTGCGATCACGTTCTCCGGTGACCTAAGGCGAATACGATCGCCGAGCATCTTCATGCAAAATACGCACTTGAAGGGGCAGCCCCGGGAACTGATCACCGGGAAGACCGTCATTTCGGGAAAAAGGTCCCAAGCCGGGAAAGGAAGTGCATCCAGGTCCTTGATCCAGTCCGCTTTAGGTGTGACGGTGATTTGCCCGCCCTGCCTGTAGCCCACGCCCGGTATGCCGGGAATGGCCTTTTTCTCAGAATTGAGGACCGCTTTCGCCAGGGCAACAATGGAGTGCTCCCCCTCTCCTTTGACCAGATAATCAAAAGCGCCGAAGTTCTTTAGAGTTTCCTCCGGGAGGCTCGAGGCATGAGGGCCGCCTGCCACAATTGTGCTGCCGGACATACGCTCCTTAATCTTGCTTGCGAGTTTGGCTGAGATATTTATCTCATGGGAGAAGGAAGTGATCCCTATCAGCTCCGGACTCAACTTGGAGACAGAGTCAAGTACTTCTTCCATGCTTAATCTGCTCAGTTTGGCATCTATAATGGTGGTCTTGATGCTGCTCTGCCTCAGGGTTGCCGCCAGGTAAGCGAGGCCGATATGGCCATGGGCAGGCGCATCGTGCTCCTCCTTGATCTTTTCTACGGGTGGGTTTATCAACACTACACGGGTCATCGCGATTCCTCCAAGTTGAGCCCGGTGTGAATAATAGGGGCTTCGATTGTTGCAGGTGAGAAGTCAGCTTTCGTTTTCAGGAACAAAACGGAGAGCATAAAACCATTGAATATGCCCTGAATGGAGATGGCGATCATAGTGAGAGCGGGCACTAGTTGACGCATTGTCACTCGGGGGTTGAGTTCTGAAAAGTGCGTGTTATACCATCCCCAGAGTGTATGTAGGAAGCCTCCAATGCCCATGACGCCGATTAGCGCTGAGATGACCAGGAGCTTTTCCAGGGTGAACAACTTGAGCGCTTTTTCAAATTTGGCGTCATAGGGCAGAATGCCTGTAAGCCGGCTGTATACTGATGCGAATAAGCCGGCAAAAACTATTTGAATGCCCAGGAGCAATACAAACGCCGATACCAGCAGTGTCTGTATGTCCAAATAGACCTTCCTCACTTCCAGGATCCCTCTGGACAGGCTCGCTTCACCCAGATAACCCGTTGCGACCATAAGTAAGCCGGGAATGATAAATAACCATTTCGGGGAATGCAGTAACATAAACCTGAGGTGGCGCCATCCGTCCCGCCACCGCTTTAAATGAGGCGGCCTGTTCCTGCCGTCTTTATAGAGAGTCACGGGCACTTCTGTTATCCGCAGTCCGGTCAACCGCGACTTTATGATCATCTCCGATGCCCATTCCATTCCTGTTGTCACGAGATTGAGAGCAAGGACTTTGTCCTTTCGAAAGGCGCGCATCCCGCAGTGAAAGTCGCTCTGGGTTATCTTGAAAAAGATCTTGCCGACTGCGGTCAGAAGCGGATTCCCTAAGTACCTGTTGAGCCTCGGCATAGCTTTGGGCATAATGATGCCTTTCAGTCTAGTCCCCATGCACACATCATATCCGTTCCGGAGTTGGTGGAGCATGGGCATGGCCTGATCGAAGTGGTAGCTGTCGTCGCTATCTCCCATTAAAACGAACTGCCCTTGAGCGTGTTCGATGCCAAATTGAAGGGCCGCTCCATATCCGCGGGTCGGACAATCTATCACGCGG